>NZ_DAORXT010000042.1:0-23842 GCF_035371925.1 Acetivibrio sp.
TGTATGACCCTGTGACAGGCCAATATTACTTGAGGGCAAGGTACTATAACCCAAGCATAGGAAGGTTTATGCAGGAAGACACCTTCAGAGGCGACGGACTTAACTTATATACCTATGTTGCAAACAACCCTATAAAGTACATTGACCCAACCGGACACTGTAAAGAGGGCGTTGACTTTAATGGTGTAGTTAGCAATGTCTTAGGTGGCAATTTGGATGGTATTATCAAAAAAATACCGGGGTTAAATTGGATTTTAGACTATTTTAATAATCAAGAAATAGAGGAAATTGGCAATATTGAAGCGGAATTTTTATCAGATGAATATTTTGATGAGTTAGATACTTTATATAGAAAGGTTAAAGAAGAGAATAGTAAGTGGTGGGATATATTTGGCAATGCAAAAAAAGTTGCGGCAGAAGCAGTAATAAATCGAATGATGGATGATTTGGAGGCAAATCCTGATGCTTTATTAGATAATCCAAACTATAATCGATTCTTTGATACCTTTGACCAAAATATCAGGCAGTTAGATAGCATTACAGAGCGGATGCATTACTTTAGAAATACATTGAATTCTTATAGCGGAGCGCCTACTGACTTGGATGATATGATAGACATGGCTGCCAGCGGAGAATGGAAATTGTTTTCAACGATAGGAACGGCATACCATAGATATGATTATGGTGATATTGATGGGGCTTTAAACGTTAAGTTTGTATCTGCAGATGGAAGATTTGAAGCTGTTTATAATACAGGTACCGGTAAGATAGTTACAGACCCTGCCAATATGGGTACTTATAACTATGTTCCGGGCTCGATAGCTGAATTCTTTAAGCATGATAAATATGATGTGAAACCTTTTGAAAAGTGGGGGAATACTCCAGAGCTTTCATATGAAGATATCATGAATCTGCAATCGGGACATATGACTATAGAAGCACAAGTAAATTATTTTGCTGTAAAATATTTAATAGAAATTAGAAAAACAGAATTGGAAACGAAAGGGAAATAAGAAAGGAGATTTGTATGGATATACGAAATATGTTAATTAAATTCAAGGTATATTACATAGTAGTGTTTTTTACTGCACTTTATTGGATTTTTGCACTGTCTGCAGTATTCTTTCCGAGCATTTTTATGCATGGGGGTATTCTGAGATCTATTCATGCAAAATTAATAATGGCTGCAATTATTATTAATATAATAAACTTAATACTCTTAGTAGTCATGATATGTTTAAAATCATGGAATTTAAAACATTTGCTGATTCTATTAGGTATAAATATTTTGACTGCTATTGTAGGGATATTTTTTATAAGTTTTCCTATCAGGATGATGTAATGAATTGAGTGTATGTATTTATCCGGGACTACAAGACAAAGAAATTTTACTTTATGTAAAGGGAAAATGGAGGAATTATATGACTATTATAAAAAAATACAAATGGATTATGTGAGTGTTTCTATTATTCTTGTTGTGAAAATCTTAAAAAATCAAACGGGAAGTATGTTCTTGTTGAAGGTATTTTTAATAGTAAGGAAAAAGGACATTTTGATAGGTATTCAGGAACAATCGATAACATTACAAGATATGAGATTTGGAAGTAACTCAAATTACTATATTAAAGTATCTTTTCGATAGAGCTGGCAAAGCTATACAAAATATTGCATATAATTATGGTTCTTCTATTGCCGAGGAAAAAAGGTTGGATTGCAGGTTATACAGGCTATGAATATAAAGGTTTGAATCTATTTAAGTAGGTGGCTAAATAGATGAATAAGAAATTGCTTTTGCTTTGCTTATAATAAACATGCTATGTTTTATAACTCTAACAGGCTGTGGGATAATTTCAAGAAAAATCATTCCAAAAGCGAGGTGGAGAGGCCTTGAAAATCAAAACTGTATCAATTTTTGTGATTCTAATTACATTAAGCGTTAGTATAAGTATAATATATTATTTTAAAAGCGCAGGAAAAAATATTAACGCAGATATCTCAACATTAAATAAATTAAGCGCAAAGGAACTAATAAAGTTATCCAATTCTTATGTTGATGAATATTAGGGTAAGCGAACTTATTACGTAGGAAAAATCAATATGACACTAGACGAAAATCTTGAAGGAAAAGTTGAGATATGGTATAAAGACGATAATAAGGATCAAAACGGTGTGCCGAACATAATTACAGTAGAGATTGATACTAAAAAGAATAAAAAATTGATGCATATACGGGGGAGATTTACAGAAGTGAGGTTAAGTAAAGAGAAATCTAACTAAGAAAGTAGATAATATTCCCCCAAGTTAAATATGACACTACTTTTAGTAAAAAGGATGAATATGGGTATTGGAAAAATCAATAGCATCCGCGATAAGAAAATTCACTTTATGCCAAGGGGAAATCGAGAGTGAGTATAAACAGAAAAGTGTTTTTGCTAATACTGTTTAGCATAATTGTTTTAGCTGCAGGTATAGCATTTGCAGTTAGTAGTTTAAGTAAAGATTATAGACAAGAGGAAGTAATAAGAAGTGACAAGGACCCAATTACCAATAGATTTCCGAATATCGGTGACTTTGAAAAATGTTATTGGAAGGGCGGTATAATGGGTTCGGGCAGTAGATGGGTTCCCGGACCTTCCGATTACTGGATGAAAGGATTTATAGAGATTGATGCAGATAAGGTTAAATATTTTATAGAAAAATATGATATGAAAGAGTTAGATGAGAACTTACAACTTTCTTTCGTACCTGAAAACTATAACAACACAATATCGAAATGGTTTTATAGCAAAGAGTTTAATGACTTCGTAAAGCCGTCAAGCATTTTGGGGAATTTTTATATTGATAGCGTAAATAATATGATTTATTTTGAAGTAGTGATAAGTTGACGCTTTTATCTAAGGATATTAACTAAGAATACTTGCAGCAAAAAATACATCGGATCACATTTGTAATAGTAAATATTTAGTCCCAAGAAAAATATGGAGAGGGGTGCTGAATAATTCTATGAGCTCTAGAAATTATATCTCTGCTAGTCATCTTCTTCATTATTTGCTCGGTAGGAGCACTTTGCTTGAGAAAAGAAAAATTGGCCAGTAAAAAAACATGGAGCATAATCGATTCTTTTACAAACAAGGATATCGAGTACATGGATGACAGCCTTGAAGCTGATACAATAATTCAATACCGGGAATATCACGATACGTATGATAATTTGAGGCAAAATGTAGTTAAAGCATTTGAAGATAATTATTATACGATGTCAAAAGATGATATGTATATTGACACGAAGTTGGATAAGATCGGCGAAATAGACACAATTAGATTGATCGGGTGGCGTGAATTTGACGGTGAAAGTATTGAATTTAACATTACGGTTGAATATATTGCTAATTGGAATGGCACTAAAGTAACAAAAATATCGTCTGATGATGAATTGTTTGGAAAGATATTCTTTGACAAATGACTATACACAATCAGGCTCTATTCAAATGTATGTCATATCAGAAAGAAGAGAAATAATTCAATGAAATATTAACAATATAAACTATAATAAACAACCGATATCTGGAATAGTCCTTAACAAAAATAGTTCTATATGGTACTATTCTATATAGAGAGGTGATATTCTATTAAAACCAATGGAGGATTTTTGATTTCCCAAATCAAACAGGTGCAAGGGCGTATATTCGAAAAACTGCTTATTAAAGCCGGCATAGAAGAATTCAATGGCCCGCAAGGGCGGATACTGTACGTCCTGTGGCAGGAGGACAACTTGCCTATTGTTGAATTGTCAAAACGTACAGGACTTGCCAAGACCACTTTGACAAGTATGCTTGACCGGCTTGAAAATAGCGGATTTCTGACCCGTGTGTTTGACAAATCCGACAGACGGCGGGTACGCATTGCTATTACCGATATGGCACGTTCTATGAGGGACAAATACAATCAAGTTTCCGACGATATGAATAAAATCTTTTACAAGGGCTTTTCAGAAGATGAGATTCTTCAATTTGAAAGCTACTTGGAAAAAATACTTGATAACCTGTATAAGGAGGAGAACAATAAATGACAAACGAATTGAAAAAAGAAGCGTACGAGCTGGTACAAAACGCAAAAATTGCATATGTGTCGTCTGTCAACAGTGATGGGTTTCCCACCATAAAAGCCATGCTTGCACTTCACCATGACGGCATGACAACTCACTATTTCTCCACCCATCTGACATCAAGGAGAGCCGCTCAATTTAAGCAAAACCCGAAGGCAAGCATATATTTCTGTGATGATGTGGAGTTTAAGGGACTAATGCTAACGGGCACTGTAGAAGTTTGCACAGACAGATATCACAAAGAATTATTGTGGCGTGAAGGATTCGAAATGTATTATCCAAAAGGCGTGGAAGACGATAATTATTGTGTCTTGAAATTTACTGCAGAGTATGGCAATTACTATCACAAGCTTGTAAATCATTCTTTTGGAATGGAGGAATTTAACGATGTTGAAGCCTGAAAACAATACTCCTTGTTTTTTCACCCAGCAGGTTTTTCTGATAGGAACATATGATGAGGACGGTACCGAACGATTTGCGCCTATTTCTTGGATAAGCTATACAAACGGGGCTCCGGCCTGCCTTATAATAAGCATTAACGGTACAAAGAGGACCAAAAAGAATATCGAACGGACGGGAATGCTTTCTGCAACAGTGGTTACACCGGAACTGCTTCTTTTTGCCGAAAGCAGAAACAGTGCGACTGCAGATGAAAACAACATCGTTACTGTCCCGACGGTTAGAGGTAATGTCTTGGACGTCCCGCTTATTGCTGACTCTGTTTTCAGTTATGAGTGCCAGCTACTAAAAACGGTTGAATTGGGAATGACGCATACATATTTTGCTGAAATAAAAAAGGTAAATGTCCGTGAAGATATTGCAAATCTTGACTTTTATGACCTTAGGGTTATAAACCCTGTGATATACTCACCGAACCATTATTTTACCGTAGGCAGCCACATTGGCAGAATCGGGGATTATACCAAAAAGAGAAACTGGTGAAAATCGATGGACATGGAGGACAGAACATGAGCAAATTTTCAGAATACATAGGTTCACAGTTTGGAAATCCCAGAGGAATTGTCGGCAAATGCTGTTGTATCATTATGAATGTGATAAACAAAGCAATGTATCGCAGGGTTGTTTTGCTGGTGAATTTGACAAAAGAGTCAAACCTACTTGATATCGGGTATGGAAATGGCTATTTGCTGGAGTTGATTTACAAACGTTATCAGCCCAATCTATTTGGCATAGATATTTCCCAAGATATGAAATTGAGTGCGGAAAAAAGAAATGCCCGGGCCTTAAAGGACGGAAAATTAAATCTCATACTGGGAGATTGCTGTGCACTGCCCTATGACGAGAATTTTTTTGATGCTGTCACATCCATAAACACAATCTATTTTTGGAAAGATACCATGGAAGGGCTAAAACAGATACACCGCTGCTTAAAGCCCGACGGAACATTCTACAATGTGGTTTATGCAAAGGAATGGCTAAAAAAACTTTCTTATACGAAGAAAGGCTATAAATTTTTCGAACAGGAAGATTTTATTGAGCAAGGTAAGCAAGCCGGATTTTCAAAAGTGACAATCGAGAATATCGTAAAAGGAAAAAGCTTTGTTGTGGTATACAAAAAATAACCGCAAAAATCCTATTTTTCATGATTTTTGAGAAATGATAAACCTAAAAATGCTTTCCCATTTGCATTAAATGTGTTATTATATAGGCTGTGTTTGCTTTTAGAGCAAATAAACTGTATACAAAATACAAAAAATTAGGGAATAGTAAGAGAGGTTTATCTATGAATGTTCACTCTGGACCAAAAGCTTTAACGGAGTATATATTGTATTTGAGCAAGCATAAGGCCAATAAGCGGTTTATTATCTTGCTTGTACAGGGTTTCCTTGCCGGATTGTATATTGCCATTGGTGCAATAGGAAGCCTTAAGGTTTCGGCAAGTGTTACAACTCCGGGGTTAGGCAATTTCTTGGGAGCAGTGGTTTTCCCTGTAGGAATCATTGCTATTATCTTAATGCAGGCTGAGCTGTTTACCAGCGACTGCATGGTTATGGTTGCAGTCTATGCAGGCCGTACTAAAATCAATAAGACTATCAGGATTTTATTTTTGATTGTATTTGCCAATCTGCTTGGAGCAATTTTTGCAGCATTTCTAACCCGAACCTCGGGAATTTTTGACGAGGCGGCAGCTAATCTGGTAATTGCTAAAGCGCTTCATAAAGCACATATGCCGATAGGCCAGTTATTTGCAAGTTCCATTCTGTGTAATATCATCGTTTGCACCGGTGTATGCTTGGCTTACAGCTGCAAAGAAGAAATAACAAAGATTGTTGTTTTGTGGCTTACGATTACTGTATTTATATTAAGCGGAACAGAGCACATTGTAGCTAATATGTATTACTTGTTTGCAGCATTATTTCATGGCGCAGAACTTACGGCAAAAGATATTGCCTATCATTTAGCGGTATCGGGTGTTGGCAATTTTATCGGCGGCGGCATTATAGTATCGGGTATTAATTATTTATTGGCTTACAGGGATATAGAAAAAGTAAAAAATTAAAACAGGTGTCAGCTCGAGACCACTAAAAGTATCTTTCTTGAAGCTGCCCTTGGTAAGACGTAACAGATTTAAATTATGGATGATCAATTAAAATCCTCTTTGGTAAGAATCAGAGATTATCAAACCAAGGAGGTTTTTTTATGTCGACATTAATGTACTTAATTGAAAAATATTCTATTTTTACTTGAATCATTACAACAAGAAAGATGATGGGCTAGTATATTCGATAACAGATTTCCGGTGAAACGGACGGACACATCGAATAGATTTCTTACAGACTGCCGGCTTGAATATCCCAATGAAAGCTCGAAAACACTGATATATTTGGTAGAGGAAATTCCCGTAGCAATCCACGAAAGGTCAACATAAACTAATATTAGAAGTTAACCTTTTTATTTGGAGGCATAAACCATGCTTTCGAGCATTGAATTTATAAAACAGTCTTTAGGTTTACATCTGTTCTTTGCAAGGATTATGAAAGAACACTCATTTTTCCTTGAAGTGGGGTTTGCACCGAAAGACTCGAGCTTTATTCAACAGGCAGATGCTTTTCGCAGGGAATTTGACGGAATTTTAGGAGAAACCGTTTCTCTATCAAACGGTGTTGTTAATCCGGAGATACTTCAATCAGGAGAGGTCATAACACCTTTTACTTTGAAAGCAGAAACGGCAACCGTATATTTTACAGGAGTACGTATACCAACTCAACTGACGCAGGCGGAAGCAGGACTGGCGGGCGGTGGTATAATAACAGCAAACCCTGTGCTTGAACGATGTGTATCAGTGCTTAATCAAAGGGCAATAAATGCGACTGCTGCGTTAATACGGTTTAAAAAGGATATCTTATCTAATGTTTTAAACTGCAAGATGTTTACATTTAACTATCCTTTACTGATTTTACACATAACCCGTGAGGCGGAATTATACCTTCTGCAGCTTCGGAGACTTCAAAGAAGAGAAAAGGTAGACTTGGCGAAAGAAGCTTATGGATTGGAATTTTTCTGGAACAGGCAAATGGCAGAGCATGCCAAGTTTATCCGAGGTTTGCTTGACCCTACAGAAAGCAATTTGATTAATCAAGCTAATGATTTCGGAAATGAGTTTGATCAATTGACAGCTGAAGCAAAGGCGGCAATGGATGCGACTATTCCACCGGCAAAAGTTACTGAAGAGAGCTTAAAAGCAACCGAGGATTTCCGAAACTTCAAAGCCCAAGGCACGCAAGGTCTGCTTGAATGTAAAATAAAATCAATTATCATACCGCTTCTGGGTGATCACGTTCTGAGAGAAGCAAACCATTATTTGCGATTGCTTAAAATATTTGAAGGAAGATAGTAAAGGTATTTGGTATGAAGTCTATGCCTTGTATTAGGGAAAGCCAAAATGTTTTCAGTGGTGTTATATATCTTTAGCAATATAACACCATTTTGATTTTCAACCTTCAGTGAGATTTTCCCGTTTTTCGAAGAATACTTTAAGGCATTATCTGTCAGAATTCTTGCTAACTATATACGGATTTTTCATTCCCATTCAGGCAAAGCATGGGCTAAATCAAACAGACAAATTAAACTAATATGATGCAAATTAGGGCACGATGAAAGGTTGTGTTCCTGTTTTTATTTTATAACGACTTTCTAGTTTAAGAAAAATTTAAAAGCTAAAACTTTTTATAAGTACCCATACGTCTATAAAGTGTACAGCAGTTAGATACGTATACGTATTTAAAACCAAAGAAGGGATGACAACTTAGGTGTTATCGAAGAATGATTACTTGGAAGAACGAATAACCGAATATGTCGTCAATCAAAAGGAAAGTTTTTACAGATTGGCATACAGCTATGTGAAAAATGCAGAGGATGCACTAGACATTGTCCAGGAATCTGTGTGCAAGGCAATTTCATCTATGGACTCGCTAAAAAATCCGGATTATATCAAAACATGGTTTTACAAAATAGTAGTTAATACATCACTGGACTTTATTCGCAAGCAAAGGAAGAGTGTTGCTGTTGGTGAAGAGGTTTTGTCAAGCTTTGACTTTGGGGCGGTTGACAATTATGAAGACTTCGACTTGCAAGAGGCATTGGACAACTTGCCGGCCAAGTATCGTACCATAGTTATATTAAGGTTCTTTGAAGATTTGAAAATAGACGAAATTGCAGAAATTCTCAACGAGAATGTTAATACAGTGAAAACCCGGTTATACAAGTCCCTTGAAATACTGCGTATAAAGTTAAGTGATTGCGAGGAGGTTTGGAATGAAGGATAAAAACTTGGATTTTTTTAAAAAGCAATATTTGGACACACCTATTCCGGACGAATTGGATATTGTAGTAAAAAAAGCATTGAAAGATGGGAGAGATTATAGGATGAAAAGGAATAAATTAATAAAAAGAACAAGTGTGGCGGCAGCTTTAGTTGTTGCTTCCGTAGGATTACTTACAGTTGGGATAAATAGCAGTCCGGCCTTTGCATCCACCTTGGGAAAAGTCCCGATTGTAAGGGGAATAGTAAAAGTACTTACTTTTAAAGAGTATACTGTAAATGAAGACAGATTTAAAGCAGACATTAAAGTTCCATCTATACAAGGCTTGGAAAACAAGGAATTGGAAAATAGCCTGAATGAAAAATACCTTGAGGAAAATAAAAAGCTGTATAAACAGTTTATGGCTGATATGGAGAGCATGAAGGAAGGTGAAGGCTATCTCGGTGTGGACAGCGGGTATGTTGTGAAAACCGATACGGACAGGATATTGTCTATAGGACGATATTTTGATAATATTATGGCTTCTTCTTCAACGGTATTCAAATACGATACCATAGACAAGGAGAAAGGGATTTTAATAACTCTGCCCAGCTTGTTTAAAGATGACAGTTATGTAGAAATCATAAGTGAAAACATAAAAAATCAGATGAGGGAGAGAATGAAAGCCGACGATGGCTTTATTTACTGGGTGGACGTCGATGAGGATGAAGAATTTATTGAACCGTTTGACAAAATTTCCGAAAATCAAAACTTCTACATCACCGAAGAAGGTAAATTGGTAATATCATTCGACAAATATGAAGTTGGACCGGGATACATGGGAATTCAAGAGTTTGAGATTCCAACAGAGGTGATATCCGATATCCTGGTTGGCAATGAGTATATTAAGTAAATAATATGACAAGAGGTATAAAAAGTGGGTTGCCGTTGATTTGGCAACTCATTTTTTTATGTTTATTAAGGATAAAAATACTCTTTGACAAATTTTAAATTTTTGCTTGACATATTAGGTCTAATGCAATAGACTTAAATTAGGTCTACTAAGATAAACCTAAGGGGGTAATTAAATGGAGAAATATAAGCTGTTTGATGCGGAATATAAATTCGTCAGCATTGTGTGGGACAACGAGCCTGTCAATTCCACGGAGCTTGTAAAACTGTGCGCGGATAAACTTGGCTGGAAAAAATCAACCACCTACACTGTTCTAAAAAAGCTTTGCGAGCGGGGTATTTTGCAAAACAGGGATGCAACCGTTACTTCGTTGGTTAAGCGTGAGGAAGTACAGAAATATGAAAGCAGAGCCATGCTGGAGAGAACCTTTGAAGGTTCGCTGCCAAAATTTTTGACTGCTTTTTTGAGCGACCGAAAGCTTTCCGAACAGGAAGCGGAGGAACTTAAGCGGATTATAGAGGAGGCGGTGAAATGAGTTTTTTACAAGATTTATTTTTAGCTATTGCAAACATGAGTATTACTGCATCCTATGTGGCCATTGGCGTTATCCTTCTCCGTTTTCTTTTTAAAAAAGCTCCGAAGATTTTTTCCTATATTCTTTGGATGCCTCTTCTTTTCCGCCTGGTATGCCCATTTTCCTTTGAATCGGCTCTTAGCCTTTTCAATCTGATAAGCTTAAATACCAAGCCGAAAAGCGGAGTATCCCCATATGTACCGCAAACTATGGGACAGATTCCGGTACCTTATGTACCTGCCGGTGCAGGGAGTGTCGAAGGCGCGGTGAATGCTTCTGTTCCTGTCGCTGCCTCGGCGGCAAGCATAAATCCCATGGACATATGGATAACTGTTTTTAGTCTTGTCTGGATTTTGGGTGTTATTGCATTGCTGGTTTATAGCATTTTTTCTTATGCAAAAATCAAAAGAAAGCTTGAGACTGCAACTTTGGTGGAGGGCAATGTTTTTGAGACCGATGCCATAGGTACAGCTTTTGTGTGCGGTTTTATCCGTCCGAGAATCTATGTTCCCACAGATATTGGGGGTGCTAATTTGTCGTACATATTGGAACACGAGCGGACTCATATCCGCAGGAAGGATTATCTTATAAAGCTGATTGCTTTTCTTGCCCTAATTCTTCACTGGTTCAATCCCCTGATGTGGTTGTGTTTTGTTCTTATGAACCGGGATATGGAAATGTCCTGCGATGAAAGTGTGCTTCAGAGGCTGGGTGAAGGTGCGAAGGGCGGTTATTCGAATTCGCTCCTGTCGATGTCTGTTAAAGGAAAAGGGGTTTTAGCGGCGGCTCCCTTGGCCTTTGGCGAGAGCAATGTAAAGAGCAGGATAAAAAATGTACTCAATTTCAAGAAACCTAAGTTTTGGGTTGTAATAGTTGCGGTTGCAGCTGTTCTCACAGCTTCGATTGTTTTTGCCACAAATGCATCTAAGGAGGGAACGGTTTCGGCAAAAGACAGAAGAAAACTTACGGAAGTTGTCAGCGAATACTACAAAAAATCGGATCCGGCCAACAACGGCTCTCTTATAATTTATAACATAAAAAATAGTGACAGCGGCTACTTGGTATTAACCGAAAAATACTTAGGAGAAGGCGAAAATTTTTCCCTTTTGTTTTTAATAGATTATGATTTTAATATAGTGGCGAAAGCTTCGGGAAATATGCCTATAAGTCCGTGTTTTTCGGCAAATTTGGCGGAGTATCAAGGGAAGAGCATAGTATACGGCAATTTTGATAAAAAGAAATGGGAATGGGAAACCGATACTGTGGTAGATGTTCAAATTGACAGTATTAAAATATTCTTTAATGATGGTTCCATAATTGAAGAAGCGGTTTCTATGGATAAGGGATATATAGTTGTTGCAGATACCACGGCAGGGATAAAGAATATTGAGCTATACAACAAAAAGGGAGAGCTTCAAAGCAATTTAAATGACACTATTTTAAATCAACAGGATTTTATAAAAGTGGGGAGCGATACTGCATTCCATAAAGATGATGAAAGTGACGCAAATACCCAGTTTGACAAAAGCAAGGCGGAGAGTTATCAGCTTGCAACTGTTGTAATTCAGGACTGTCTTGCAAAGGCAGGGCCCGGTGAAAACTACAAGAGCATGGGCGAACTGGAGTATGGTGATATTGTCAGGATAACCGGCAAATATGAGAATTGGGTTCTTTGCTCTGCTGACAGGATACCGGGGGAATTTTGGATTGAAAATAGCAATTTAATCGATGAAAAAAAGCACACAGAAAGCAATTTTGGAATCATTACGGCAGATAGTGTAAAAGTCGGCTCGGCAGTGGAAGACAAAGGAAACTTGGTGAGAATATTAATAATAGATGAGGACAGGACATGGGTTGTTGCTTTAGGTACCGATACGGACGTGCCTGAGGTTGGATGGATTAAAAACAGGGATTATATTCTTGCTAAAGATGTTAAAGAGGGAATTTATTTTAGAGAGGCTTTTTTGAAGAAGGGAACGGTAATCTATGATAACTATTCTTCTTATGCAAATGCTTCTCGAACAACAGACACAGAACTTTTGGTCAAGATTGAAAAAGAGATAAACGGATGGGTTTTGATTCTTGGCGATTATACTTATGACAGAGTAGTCGGCTGGGTGAAAAAAGAAGACATCTTTATTCCAATGCCTTATGTAATGACGGATGAAGAACAGAAAGCTTTTCAAGTAGTGCAAGAGTATTTTGCAGCTTTTGAGATAGCTGATTATGATACAATGCGCATCCTAAGTACGGAAAACCATAATAATAATTTTGTTCACGACGGCGATGTGTGGGGAATGAAATGGGCTAAAGCAAAGAAAATAGAATTGGTAGAAGATGCGCGTTTTTTACGTATTGAAAACTCCGATTCGGTTTTAGTATTTATTGTATCGGTTGATATGGAGACTGTAGAAACATCTGCTCAATATCCGTCAACGCAAACTACTTTTTACGTTGTGGTTGTTAAAGGTGATGACGGAAAGTGGCGTGTTGACAGATACGGAACCGGATAAAAGCGGTATTATGACGAATGTGTATTTTGCAAGGCATGCGGAACCGATGATGGTTTTGAAAAAATGAGAATGATAATGCCTGGATTGTAAAAATGCAGCTTAGGAAAAATACTTGTCGAAATATTGCAAAAATAGATATTTTATCCTTGTTTTATTAAAAAACCGATATATGTTGATTTTACCCCCATAAACGAATATAATTAATTTATAAATGTTATTATTTTAAAAAATATATGTCGGTTTTGGGACATCCTGTCGAATAAAGCAGCGCTTGGTGCGTATTCAATAGTTTATGGGGGAGTTTAATGGAAAAGTTTTATATTTATATTGTTCTTACAAGGACAAATACAATGATATCCAGGCTCATTCAATTTTTCAAAAGAGATGAATTTACCCACGCTGCTATTTCTATGGATAGAGATCTTGCAAACATGTATAGCTTCGGAAGGAAATATGTGTTCAATCCCTTCATTGGTGTATTTAAGCATGAGAATTTAAACAAAGGTACGTATAAGTACTGTAAAGTGTTGCCCGGTGCAGTAATTGAGCTCGAGGTTACAAAACAGCAGTACAAAAGGGCAAAAACCTTGCTGGAGTATTTTATTTCCAATGCCAGCCGGTATAAGTATAATTATATGGGGCTTATAAATAGTTTAATAAACAGGGAATCATGCCACGATTCAAGATTTGTTTGCTCTGAATTTGTATACTATATCTTGAATGAAAGCGGCATTGCAGACTTTAAAATATCAAGAAATCTTGTCAGGCCTCAAAATCTCCTCAAATTAGAGGGACGAATAATATATATAGGCGATCTAAAAAATTCAAAATTGTTAAAGAAATGCTTAAGAAATCGGAGAATATATGCCAATCAAAAATTATCCGCTGCATTGTAATATGATTTTAAAATATTAATATTGCAAATGTGTCCAATGTTTGACATTATGTCTATATTTTGCTTTGTTATTTTTTTAACGAAAAAATTAAATTTCTTTTCGAAAAAGTGGTATTATATTAATAGCAGTTATAATTCAATATATAAAATACAGTTTAGAGGTGTTTAATATGCAGAAAAGAAATTTGTTTTCCTTAGAAGGTAGGGTTGCAGTAGTAACGGGAGCTTCATCGGGACTTGGTGTTCAAATGGCTAAAGCTTTAGCATCTCAGGGCGCTGACATTGTTATTTTGGCAAGACGAAAAGAAAAACTTGAGAAGGTGGCAGAAGAAATTCGGGCGTTGGGAGTAAAGTGCCTCCCCATAGAATGTGATGTTACAAATATCGATATGATTCGAAGAGCAGCCGAACTTAGTGAGAAAGAGTTTGGAAAGGTTGACATTTTGATAAACAATGCGGGTGGCGGCGGTATAGCCGCAGCAGAAGAAACTACCGATGAAATGTGGAACAACACAATTAGTGTGGACCTCAATGGCGTCTTCATGGTTGCGCGGGAATTTGGTAAAATCATGATAAAGAATAACTATGGAAGGATTATTAACATTTCTTCCATATACGGCATGGTTGGAAACATGGCTCATCCAAGTACCGCTTATCACGCAGCCAAAGGCGGTGTGGTAAATATGACAAGGGCATTGGCTGCGGAATGGGCCAAATACGGTATTACGGTGAATGCGATATGTCCCGGTTACTTTGTTACGGAGCTTACCGAGGATACTCTGAACACCGAATACTTTACCAATTACATGAAGGCAACTGTGCCGGTAGGACGTTACGGAAAAGAAGGAGAGCTGGATTCAACTGCTGTTTATCTTGCATCTGATGCTTCTTCATATGTTACAGGAGCCATTATACCTGTAGATGGCGGATACACATGCGTATAAGCTTGAATCTCAATTATTTTTATTAATCTGCAAATAAACAAACTCCTCCTTGGCTTTGCTATTTACAATTCCAGCCAGGGGGGAGTTGTTTATTTTATCATACAGATGTACTTAAGCCGGTTATTCTAAAGAATCAATAACGTTTAGCAAATCATCAATTCAAAAACTAATAAATTGAGTAAACGGCAATACCGTTATTGTTGTACTTTGTCACAAAATTTTGATTGAGGAATTCCTCGTTTACCGTGTATTCTTGGCTTTGCCTTAGCTCGGGACTGACCACAATGTAGTCGATGCCTTCCTGCTCTATTATATTTTTTATTTTTTCAAAGCTCTCTTCGCCTCTTAATATGATGTTTAGATTATTGAACCGTTCGTTGAGCTTGTAAGCCGAATCGGCTGCATTATGTACATACATTTTTCCGCCTGCCATAAGTATGTTGGATACTGCATTATCATAATATTGTATGGTTGGGAGGGTGAGGAAAACGGAGCCCGGTTCGGTGTTCTCAATAATCCACTGTGTAAATTCCGATTTGTCTGCCACATTGACTTTGGGTAGATTTTTGACAGACATTAAGTCCAGTACTCCCGCGACCATAAGGCTGACACAAAGGATAACGGATATGAATTTTAGTATTAAGTTTTTTTGTTGGAAAAGCTCCACTAAATAGTAGGCAGCCAGACAATTTATAAATATGAGCGCAGAAATCATGAGTTTGCTGTTGTCGTACAATATTACGCCAAGCTGCAGTAAATTGGCCAGTATGAACGGTACTGAGAGAATAAAAAACAGTATTCTTTTTCTGTTGGGTATAATAATAAATGCTATGACAACAATAATTAATTTTAAACCGAATACTTTAAAATAATAGTCTGTCAATTTAAATATGTCAAAGTGTCCAACCTCGTAACCTATATGAAGTTTGGGATATTCATTCAGGCTCGATGCGCCGGACTTAAATCTGAGAAGCTGCGGCAGTGAGACAAGACCTGCAATGGCAGTGGTGACAAACATTGGCTGAAAGATTTCTTTTTTTCTTATATTTACAATAGTATATAGTCCCAAAAATGAGAGCAGGGCTGTGTTTACAACGGAATTCCAGTAAGGTACGATACCTACTGTAACACCGATTAAACAGCTTGACAAAAGCCATGAATAATTGCTGCGTTGATTCGATACAGTGCTTTTAACTTCCGGCGGTTCCGAATTTTTCATATCTTTTTCATAAACCGAAATCACATATGTAACAACAAAGACAAGGAGTGCCAAAGAAAAGGCAAAGTGTCTCTGATTTACAAAAACGTTCAGATTAAAAAGACCCCAGCCTTCAAACACAGTCATGGACAGCCATCCGGTTTTTTCGTATATTTTCTTAAACATATCCCAGCCCAAATTATCGACAACCCATTTTAATCCGCTTAATGAACTGTGGAACAATAAAAAGAGTGCACCGAGTATTCCTACGGCATCATTTTTAAATACTGTTCTTCCGAACTGAAATATCATTAACAGCAAAAAGGAAAGGCTTAAAGAACACATAAGGTTTAAAGCATGAACCGAATGTAAACCTGTCTGGGATATTTTACCCACATAGTAATCAAATAAAAAATGATATTTTACCGGGGTGTTGGCATAAAAAATATGCTCGACAGGAATGTTTTGACCAAGGCTTATGGAACGGACAAATCCGTTGTGAAGAGTCAAATCGCTCCATGCGCCTCCGGACATGGTTATGCTTCCGTTCGACAGGCTGAAGGTGTTGTAATTAAACCAAATTGAAAACAAAGCAAAAGCGATAAAGCAAATTACCGCAACTTTGTCATAACAGAATCTTTTTATTGTGTCAACAAACTCTTTATCTATTTCGGTTTCTGTCTTGTACGCATATGCGATAAAGGCAGCAGATATTACAAGATATACTATATTGCTGATATAATAGTTGTTCAGAGTTTTTGCAAATAATATATCCAGCCAGTATAGCAGTGTGCCGGAGAAAAGAGAACCGACAAGAAAGGAACCGGAGAGCATCATAATCGGGGATTTTATTTCAGTAAACTTTTTCAACAGACAAAATCCCGTCAAGAATGATGCTAATAACAGAAAAATAAACATATTGTCTCACTTCCCAACATATAAGATTTTGGATACAAATACGTAAACATTTTATCATAATAAGCAAAAAAATAATAGATTTTGGTCGAATTATATTAATTCAGATTAATATTTCACTATGAAAATCTTTTTCTAACAATATTAACATTTCACTATAAACATTTTGCTTTCTAAAGATACAGGCACTTCATAAGAAAGCAATCCAAAAATCCATTAACATAATCATCTGTTCAAGAATATTATGTTACAAAGAATATATTTGGGGTGAGATTTTTATGTTTGAAGGGGCAAGATACTCATTGGCCTTTTTGGATTTAAACGGATTATATATTGCAGGAATAATAGTTGTATTGGTTGTAATCGCATTAATAATTACACTGGCTATTAGGAAAAAACTTTTATCAAGACTTATTTCCGAAATCGATAAACATATTAAGGCGTTGCTCTTTCTAATAGGAATAGGCAAAAAAAACGCAGATAAGGAAGAGCTGGATGAATCCTTTGCTATTGCCGGTTATGCCTATGATGAAAAGCAGGACATTTTTTATTCTACAAAAGACGCATGGCAAAGAAAGTTTGGATATTGCCGCTTATATGACGAGTCAGCGGCGCCTTTGGGAATGATAATAGATTGTGAGCCGATTTATTTTGAATATAACGGCAGGAGATGGTTAATTGAGTTTTGGAAGGGGCAATACGATTTGCCTACCGGTGCCGAGGTGGGAATATATGTAACAGACAAACCGGATATAAATATTCCGGGTTTGTTTAAGGGACCTTTCTTTAATTGTGTAAGCGATGAGGAGTGCTTATGGATGTCGTTTACTTTAAAAAAGAATGGAAAAGTACTTTTTGAGCGCGGAGACAGGCATTGGTGGTTGACGGGCTTCAGACTCGGCGAATTCTCCCAACCCTGGGAATTGACATTGGAGATTACCATAACATTAAAAGATGAGATGATGTGCTCGGCATTTATTGAAGGATTGAAAAGAGCGGGATATACCGACAGGGAAATAAAAAGATACGGAAACTCCGTCAGAGTGATATTTAGCAAGCCTCATACTCCCCAACCCCTTACAAGGACAGAGATAACCGATGCAATTGTTCAAAGGAAAAACAAACTTTTGTGCGACCTTTATAATGAGGTCACAAAAGGATGCTCTACTCTCGAAGAAAAGATGGTTGCAATTCAAGAAAATGCACCGGAGTTGTATGAACATATTCTTGGATTGGGAAAACCTCTGGAATTATATGGCTCTTATAAGAAACTTGAAAGACACATAAAAGAATAAATATTTGGGATAGGGTGTGCGGTATTTGTGGGGTGTTTGACATGTATGAATTTAAGAGATTATCCGAAGTTTTTCAATCTGCTGAAGAGATTCCTTTTGATGATTTCTCCAAAATTATTATAATGAGCGATTGTCACAGGGGTGACGGAAGCTGGGCAGACAATTTCAGCAAAAACAAAAACATTTACTATGCGGCATTAACTTATTACTATCGCAACAATTACACTTATATAGAACTCGGGGATGGGGATGAGTTGTGGGAAAATGACAACATATGCGACATAATAAGTGAACACAAAGATGTATTTTCCCTATTGGTTAAATTTATTGACGATGGCAGGGCCCACTTTTTATACGGCAATCACGATATTGAAAAGAGGAAATATGCATCAAGGTCCGTAAAAAGAAGAGGTTACCTGTATCTGGATGAAAGCGACAAAAGGATTGTAAACGCATTTTTAAAAACGAAGGTGCACGAAGGTATAATTTTGCGCCATAGAGTAACAGGAGATAAAATATTTCTTGTGCACGGCCACCAGGCAGATTTTCCAAATGATGGGTTGTGGATGATAAGCAGGTTTTTGGTAAGATATTTTTGGAGGCCGCTTGAATTGATTGGAATTCGAGATCCCAACAGCGCCTCCAAAAATCACCGAAAAAAGGCTACTATTACAAACAAGATTGTTGACTGGGTAAAAGCAAACAATCAGATGATTATTGCAGGCCACACTCACAGAGCAGTATTTCCGGAGGTTGGCCGTCCGCCGTATTTCAATGACGGATGCTGTGTTCACCCTTATGGCATAACTGGAATAGAGATTGCATCCGGGAAGATAGCGCTTGTCAAATGGAGTGTAAAAACCAAAGAGGATGGCACATTGTACGTAGGCAGGGATGAAATGGAGAAACCGGTAAAATTAAAAGAATTTTTCAAATAGGTTTATAGAGTGTGGGGTGGCGATTATGGTTACATTTAAACTCAATGATGAATTTATGTTTGGAACCGCTACTGCTAGTACCCAAATTGAAGGCGGAGATACCGGCAATACATGGTACAAATGGTGTGAAGAAGGGCGTATTAAAGATGCAAGCAACTGTATTACCGCCTGTGACCACTGGAACAGGGTTGAGGAGGATACGGAGCTATTGAAGGACCTGGGAGTTCAAACTCACAGGATGAGCCTTGAGTGGAGCAGGATAGAGCCTTCCCGGGGACAATTTTCCGATGAGGCGATAAAGCATTACAGAGATGAGATTAAGCTTTTATTAGACAACGACATAAAGCCCCTGGTTACGCTTCATCACTTTTCCGAACCTATCTGGTTTCATGAAATCGGAGGATGGAAGAAGCCGGGCAATGCGGATATTTTTATAGAGTACGTAAAATATGTAGTCGAAAATTTGGGTGACCTTGTAAGTGACTGGGTAACCTTTAACGAGCCCAATGTTTATGTTGATTTTGGTTATGTGATAGGTATTTTCCCGCCGGGGGAGAGAAGCCTGTCAGAAGGACTGAAGGTCACGGCAGAGCTTATAAAGACTCACGTAAAGCTCTATGATTTGATACATAAGATAAGAAGACAACGTGAGTTTAAAGGAAGGACAATGGTAGGAACGGCAATGCACCTTCGCATCTTTGACGGAATAAGCTCCACAGGCAAAATGATAGCTAAAGTTGTCGATTATCTCTTTAATGAAATGTTTATGGAAGGCATGACATTGGGACGACTGATGTTTCCCCTTTCCAAAAAGGGTGTAAACCATAAAAAAGGCAGGTATGCGGACTTTTTGGGTATTAATTATTATACAAGAAATATTGTTGAGTTTGTATTTGACCCGTCCCTTTATTTTCATGAGCTTGTAAACGACAAGGATTTGACAAAGTCTGACCTTGGATGGGATATATATCCTGAGGGAATATACAAGCTATGCAAGAAGTACTACAATAGATATAGGTTGCCCATTTATATAACCGAGAACGGAATAAGCGATAAAAATGACAGCAAGCGGCCGGACTTTATTGCAAATCATTTATCTTATATTTCGAAAGCTGTAAAGGAAGGTATTCCTATAGAACGGTACTATTACTGGACACTTATGGATAACTTCGAGTGGCTGGAGGGTGAGTCAACGGATTTTGGCCTTTACGACTGCAATTTCCGCACCCAAGAGAGGACACCCAGGAAAAGTGCCCGCCTTTATGCACAAATATGCAGAAGAAAAGAATTGACCAAGGAGATGATTGAGGATTTTAAAAAGTATAATGGGACCACTATAAAACCAATCCGGTGACATATACGGTCAGTATTGCCCCTAATGCTACTATAAAGAGGCTTTTTTCCCTGTAAGCCAGAATTAAAGCGACAGCAGTGCCGCAAACAGCAGTAATGTAATTATTGGTGGAATTAATAATGTCCGGGAAGGTAAGTGCTCCCAAAACCGCATATGGGACGTATTGCAAAAAGGACTTTATAAAAGTCGACTTGATTTCCTTCCTAAATACGGCGATGGGCAGTACCCTGGGCAAATATGTAACAAGTGCCATTAATAAAACGGCGATAAAGGCATACATCACAACTCCTCCTTGACAGTAGTATTTTCTTCTTTAAAAGGCCAAACAGCAGCTCCAATTCCGGCACCCAGAATCGTGGAAATAATAATGCCAAAACCGCTTGAGATAAAGCTAAAGAAAGGGATATATTTTAAAGCCAGATTTATTGCAACTGAAATTAGTACAATCATCAAAACCGGCCTGGATTTTTTTGATGGAGGTACAATAATTGCAATAAACATACCATACAAGGCAATTCCCATTGCATTGCCGAGGGATTCGGGCAATGCGGAGCTGGTGAAGGCTCCAAGAGCCGTTCCAAAACTCCAGCCGAAAATGGGTCCTGCAATAAGCCCCAGCATATAGGAGTAGGACAGCTTTTCCTTTTCCATTGAAGCTACTGAAAAGGTCTCGTCGGTTATTCCGAAGCCGAAAATAAGACGCTGCCAAAGAGTAATTTTTGGGTCGATTTTTTGGGACAGAGAAAGAGACATCAGCATATACCTTATATTTATAACAAAGGTGGTAAGGGCAATTTCAATGTAACTTGCACCTTGGATAATCAAATTTGTACCGGCAAACTGTCCTGCACTGGTCAAGTTGGACAGGGAAATAAAGACTGCCATAAGAGGCGGAAGCCCGCCGCCAACAGCCATAAGACCAAAGGTAAAAGCCACCGGTATATATCCCAGCAGAATCGGTGTGCCTTTTTTAAATCCGTAGACAAAATCATTTATCTTTGTTTGACCTCTGTTCATAAATACAAACTCCCCAATTATGACCTTTTTAAATTATTTTTAATATGATATTTTATCAAACATTAGAACATTATAATATTAATTCGAAAAATTATCCATAGCATTTTTTCATAAAAACCGGATTGAGTTTGAAATATAGGGTTATTCCATCTTGATTCTTCGATATACTTATATTAAGAACTTATAGATTTTGGGCCAAAACATAATTAAGGCCATTAATTGTGTTATCTTAAAATAGAAGAATAAAAAAGCCTCCCTCAAAAAGGAAGGCTTTTATTGACTTACAACATCTATTGATTACAAATCCATTCCGGCATTTTAGAAGATAGAATACAGAAGGAACAATGTTGAAAGCAGTGAAGAAACCAGAGACACAACTGTAATCTGTGTATTGATGGAAGGACCCGCAGTATCTTTGAATGGGTCTCCCACGGTATCTCCTACAACAGCTGCTTTGTGTGCCGTTGAACCTTTTCCGCCGCAATTTCCTGCCTCAACATACTTCTTGGAATTATCCCAAAGACCGCCGGCGTTGGACATCAGAAGAGCAAGCAAAAGTCCAGATGCAATATTTCCAGTCAAAAATCCTCCTATTGCCGATGCACCGCCGATAAAACCTACAAGTATTGTTGAAAGTATAGCAATTACTCCGGCAGGTATCAATTCTTTAAGAGACCCTGTGGTAGCGATATCTATACATTTATCATAATCCGGTTTTGCATTTTCTTTTCCTTCTTTAAGTCCGGGGATGGAATCCCATTGGCGGTGAATTTCGGCAACCATTCTCTGAGCGTTTTTATCCACACCCAGCATCAGCATTGCGGAGAATACTGCGGGAATTGCCACACCCACTATGAGTCCGAAGAATACGGTGGGGTTCATTATATCAAAGTTTTCGATTCCTTTAAGGCCAAGCTCGGCTGCAGCAGTGTTTACTTCACTCATGAAAGCACCGAGAAGAGATATAACCGTAAGTCCTGCAGCGCTTATGGAGAATCCCTTTGTTACGGCCTTTACAGTGTTACCGGCTGAATCCAGTTCGTCGGCAATGGCAATTACCTTTTCACCAAAGCCTCCCATTTCAGCCAGACCGCGGGCATTATCAACAATTGGGCCGTAGGCGTCATTAGAGATAATCATTCCGACGATAGAGAGCATACCAAGGGCCGACATTGAAATACCGAACATTCCGTAGCCGCTTCCTAAGGGCTCGCAAATATAATAAGATATTAAAGCAGTTATTGCTATACCGATAAGAGAAGGAAGGGTACTTAGCAATCCGTAGGAAAAACCTGAAAGTATTGTAAAAGCAGGTCCTGACTTTGAAGCGTTTGCAACGGCTTGAACCGGAGGCTTTGCGTCGTTTGTGAAATAGTCGGAGGTAATACCTATGATGGTTCCGACAATAAGACCTACAGCAGTTGCACCCCATATACGCCATTCAAAGCCAAAGATATAGGTTGACAGAGCAGTAAGTACGGCAAATATGGCCGTGGTCACATAAGTAGAGCTGTTGAGGGCTTTTCCGGGGTCGCCGTTTTTGCCGATACGAGCCGTGGCTACTCCAATGACGGAAGACAAGAGTCCTATCGCAGCATAGGCAAAAACCATGGCTACGTTTTTGCTGTCATATCCTCCGAGAGCTGTGGCCATAACCAACGCAGCGGCCATTGATGCAACGTTGGAGTCGAAGAGGTCTGCACCCATTCCGGCAACATCACCCACGTTGTCACCGACATTGTCGGCTATAACCGCCGGATTTCTCGGGTCATCCTCTTCAAGACCGAGCTCTACTTTACCTACCAGGTCTGCACTGATGTCCGCAGTTTTTGTAAATATACCGCCTCCCGCTTTTGCAAAGAGGGCCAATGAACTTGCGCCGAAACTAAAACCGAGAACTGCGCTGGCGTCTCCGACGAGCAATAGAACAAGGGTAACTCCCAAAAGGCTGGTACCGACAACGGCCATACCCATTACCGCACCTCCGCGAAATCCCGTCATGAAGGCCGGTTTAACACCTTTTTGGGCGGCTTCGGCAGATTTAATATTTGCAATGGTAGCAATCTGAATACCTATTTTTCCGGCCAGTGCTGAAAGAACTGTACCGAAAATATATGCTACAGTCATCCAGATATTACTTGTAAAGCCATGACCCGACCAGATTGGTTTTGGAAGAAAAATTAGAATCAAAACAGCTACTATTGCGGTAAAACGGGCAAGAACAAGATATTCACGCCTTAAAAAAGTATTGGCACCTTGTCGAATATATTCTCCGATTTCAGCAATGCGGGCATTGGATGATGGCTGAGACTTTACCCATGAATACAACCATGCTGCAACACCAAGAGATAGAAGAGATATTATAATTGCAGCAATCTGAACCGTTTGAGTAGTAATTTGAATCATTTAGAGACCTCC
>NZ_DAORXT010000043.1:0-23345 GCF_035371925.1 Acetivibrio sp.
ATATTATAGACTATTTATAATAATTATTAAAGATTACCAATACATAATAAAACCTCGGGGACATAGAGCCCCTTTTTTTTCCTCCCATTTCGTTCTAAACGCAAAATAAGTAATCGGGCAGCCTTGCATGCCCGATTACCGTATACGAAGAATCGATTATATTAAGCTTTACATTGTCAAAACTCCATTGGGTGTATCAATTATCATAAGGATGTTCTCCTCTTTACCGGTTTCGGCATTGATATAGACAAGGAAATCCTTGTCATTAAGCTTTCCCTTGAATTCATAAGTGTATAACTCCGTCTTGTAGTCGGTAGGTATTATTGCCAATCCTGAGCTTAAAACCTCCATCCTGGACGAAATTTTTGACCTGGCCTCTTCCGAAGTAAGCTTTGGATCCGGAATATTTCTTTCTATGTGATTGGAAAGGTAACCTTTGCTCTCAAAGCCAATTATTTCACCATTATCCAATGCAATTTTTACTTTTATAAGGTCAGGATATACAACCACATCCCCTTGCTTGTAGGCATAGTTTATAACCGCGGTATTGTCCTCTTTCAAGTAGTAGGTATCAACCATATTCTTGTAACCGTGCTCTTCCAAAAACTTCTTTCCCAGTTCTTTGGCCTGATCAATATTTATGGTTTCTTCCGCCCCAATAGGTCTATTGTAAAGCATCCATAAAACATGGCCTCCCTTTTGGGTCACATCCACGGTCGCTGTTTGATCCTCGGGTACATTATTAAACTTAACCCTGTAGCTATAGGTTTTTATGGTTGTAGCATCGTTTCTTCCGGTATCCTCCACAGCACTTACTCTGTCTTTGCCAAAGAATTCCATAACCTTCTGCTTTGCCTCTTCCGGGTTCATTTCATTCCCTGTAAGTCCTTTAGGTTCGCTCATAGTCATGTGGTCTGAAAAAGGACCGTCATAAATCAAAGTGGGATAATCCTGGAAAGTCTTGTCTATATTTTCAAACTGCTCCATCTGCAAGTTCTGGGAGGTTTTCTGAAACAACGGAGTACCTTTATTTGCAAGTTCGCCCCACTTTATTCTTCCTGCTGAAAGCTGATTCTGAAGGTCATTTAAGCTTTGCTCCAATGACACGGAAAAACCGTGAAGCTGCTCAATAAGTTTATACTGCTCCTCAGTCAAGCCTTTGCCCGACATATTCTGGTTGTTTATCGAATAAGCCAAATTACCCACCTGAGTCAAGAATTTCGATGTATTGGCCAATACATCCGGAGTTATGGGCAGCTGTCCCAAATTACTTTGGGCAAGGTTTGACTGTCTCCATGCTTCTTGCATGGTCTGTGCCGTCTTCTCCGGGCTGTTGCTGATAAGAGATTTTAGCAGCAGCACCTCAACATTGTTCACATAACCAACCATCTCATAAAAAGCGCGGTTATATTGGTTATCAAGTTCCTGCCTTAGATCTGCCGCATGCTTGTATTGATAGAAACCCCACATTGCTACGGCAGCAATTGCCACAACTACAATACTGTACATTTTTCTGTCGGATAGTCTTCTTTTAAAATCCAGTAGTTTCTCCCTGATACTCAAAAAGGCTGCACCTCCTGTTTATATGCTAAAAATTATATTCCGAAATTATGCTTTCCGATTTTAGTAACTATTTTTCTACTCCATATCCATTTACTGGTAGCAGTTGCCGGATTCCAGTAGTATATGCATCCATTTGTGGGATCCCAACCGCTTAATGCATCTCTTGCAGCTTTTACAACAGTTGAATTGGGGTCAATAGGCACATTTATCTGACCGTCGGAAACCGCTGTAAACGCTCCCGGTTGGTATATAACCCCCGCTATAGTTTTGGGGAATCTCGGGTCCTTTGTCCTGTTTATAATGACTGCGCCCACTGCTACCTGTCCCTCGTAGGGTTCTCCTCTGGCTTCTCCGTTAATCGCCCTTGCCAGAAGCTGTTCATCGCTTATGCGGCTTGACTGGGCATAGACCTCACCCCATCGTGAAAGAGTGGTAAGCCCCATTGCAGACAGGGTGTTTTCTTCTGCTATACCGGTTACAGGCAAATTATATGTCTTTTGAAAATCTCTTACCGCTAGATATGTTTTAAAGTCATATATTCCCGTTATTTGACCGTCATAATACTCCCAGTTCTTAAGTCTTTGCTGCAGCTTCATGACATCCTCGCTTTGCATATCGGGAGCAAGTCTGTCGGTAATAGGTGCAATAAAGACCTGCCTATTTAAATACAACGGTATACCAATAGAAAATATAATAACAAGAATAAGTATTCTCCTTAACGTCTTCAAAACATCCGCTCCTCCTTTAGCTAAAACATTAGCTTAAAGTTGTAAAAAAGTATAACTCTGCATAAGACATTGCCATACATTCAAAGATATTTTTTGTTCTATTGCAAAAAATATTCGTAAATTCGCTAAAATCATGTATAACATCATACAAATCCCCAGATAATATCTAAAAGAAAAGAATTACAGAAAACACAATATGTGTTTTGAATAATTTCAATTTTGAGGTGAACAAATGAATGTTCTTTTTTTGTCAATCTCATTGGGGTCGGGGCATATTAGGGCGGCTGAAGCTCTGCGCAAGTATATTTTGCTAAAGTACCCCACATCCAAAACCTTGATCGTGGATACTTTCAAATACATAAACCCTTTGATTCATACGGCTATCGTAGACGGATATCTTAATATTGTAAAATGTGCCCCTCAAATCTACGGAAGCCTTTACAGGATGTCCGAACACGGGAAAAACATAGACAGGATGAGCAGGGTAGTAAGCAATCTTATGGCTCCTAAAATCCATAAGCTGATACAAAGCTTCAAACCCTCAATAATCGTGTGCACTCATCCTTTCCCTCTTCAAATGATTGCATACCTGAAAAAGCATTACAGCCTTGATATACCGGCAATAGCAGTTGTGACCGACTTTGTAAATCACCCATTCTGGTTTCAGGACAATATTGACGCCTATATTGTGGCCCACGACTACATTAAAAAAGATATGATTGAATGTAAAATTCCCGAAAAACGGATATTTACTTACGGGATTCCAATAGCACCGGAATTTCTGAAAAGTACATCCAAAATAGAAGCTAGAAAAAAGCTGTCCTTGAAAAACACTCTGACTGTGCTTCTCATGGGCGGAAGCCTTGGAATAGGAGATATTGAAATCGTCTTCAAATCCTTTGCTAAATGTAAAAGGGATATTCAAATTATTGCCGTTGCGGGCAAAAACAAAACCCTTGAAAAAAGGCTTAACAATCTTGCCGCTTCCTTTTCCATGCCCGTAAAAATTTTCGGTTATACGGATAACATTCCCATGCTTATGGATGCGGCAGACCTTATTGTCACCAAACCCGGAGGAATGACAATATCCGAAGCCTTGGCAAAAAAGCTTCCTGCACTTATAATCTCCCCCATCCCCGGGCAAGAGGAAAGAAATGAACAGTTCCTTATAAACAGCGGTGCTGCAGTGCGGATTTATAAAAATACAAATATTGACAGTCTCTTGTGCCAAGTTTATGACAACAGATTAAGGTACAAGCAAATGAAAGAAATAGCCGGAGCCCTTGCAAAGCCCGACGCCGGCAACAATATTTTATGTCTTATTGAGAAACTTGTCAGCGACAATGAAAAAGGCTATTCAAATATTCGTTTAATGCCCTTTAACCTTTTAATGTAATATTCCGTATTAACATCGGTTTCGATGACCAATCCCTTTGATTTCGCCGCATGCACAAACTTGCCTTCTCCGACATAAATCCCCACATGGGATACATCTTTAAGCTCTTGATTGGAGCTGAAAAAGAGCAAATCCCCAACTTTAAGCTCATCCACGCTTCCAACTTCCGTTTTTATAAACTCAAATTGCATGTCGGCATCTCTAGGGAGGTTCACCCCGTTTATTCTGCTGCAAATATACACAAGACCCGAGCAGTCAATACCTTCCCAGCTGCTGACTCCTCCCCACAAATACGGTGTACCCTTGAACTTATTCACAGTAGCTACAAAATCCTGTGCGGATGTAGCCGGTATCAAGCTTCCCGACGGAACCTTTATCGTATCTTTTGTATCAATCCATCCCGTAACTCCCCCGGGCAAAGCAACCTCATAATAGCGGTCTTTTTTCCCTTTTATAAAAAGCTCCGTTCCCATGACCACATCCTTCAGCGTGACTCCTCCACCCGCCGAAGAATTAACTTTCTTTGTCTTTCCCGTAATTACAGCCCTGTCGGTATAATTTTCCTCCATGATGCTTGTACAATCTCTGTCAATGAACTTTGACTTAAGCCACCCGGTATATCCGTCCACAACTTTTACCTTGGTCCAGGTACCCTTTTCCTCAATCACGTCAACAGGCTGGTTAAAAATGGCCTGGGTTACCCTCTCCGAATTTATATCAGGCTCGCGGAAAATATCAACCACTGTTTCCAATACGACCGCCTTGTTTTTGTATTTGCTTTCTATATCCAAAATTGGGCCGTTGCCGTTTCCGGACTTTGCAGCACTTGGTTTTGAAATATCTCCCTTAGAACCGTCATCACCATTGGGTATGTTGGTACTCGCTGTTTGAGAAACTTTCCCGCAGCTGCAGGCAAACAGACCATATACCCCTATAATCGCAACAAACAATAATATCTTTTTCATCCCTGCACATTTCACAAACATCTTTTTCATTAACCCCCTGATTGCAAAATAAAAACAGCATTACCAAAAATAAATACGTGTAAATATATAAACTTTTCAAAGACTTTAACAAACATCCAATTTTATAACATTTAAGTCTTTGCCGAAAACCTCTTGTGCAGCCCTCATCTCTCTATCCTTGCATGTAAAAAATATAATCTGGCACTCCTTTGACATCTCAAAAAACATTTTAAGAGTATTCTGCACCCTTTTATCATCATAGTGTGCAAACACCTCATCCATAATGAGGGGCAGAACTTCGCCGCCATTTTCTATAGTCTTTGCAAGAGCAATTCTTAATGCAAGATACAACTGTTCAACGGTACCGCCGCTTAAAAAAGGCAGTTCCACAATGCGCCGGGTCTCCGGCTCCAATGTTCTTATCGTGAGGCTGTCATCGGCTCTTACTTCATCGTATTTGTTCTGCGTTATTAAGCCGGCTATGCTGCCAAGCTTATGATTTAGTGAAGGTGCAAACTCCCTCTTTATTTCAAGGGCTGCTTCTTCAAGGACATTTAACGCAGTCTTCAGGCTAAACCCTATACCTAGAAGACGTTCTTTCTCCCTTTCAAGTTCTAAAATCTTTACTTCAATCTCCCGAATTTCGTTTTCAATTAAAGTGCCTCTTTCCACCAAAGCCTGTTCCTTGCTTATCTTCAGTACAGTTTTGTCAATCTCTTCATTTAGCTCTAGAAGTAAATTTTCCAAGTAAATTTCTGCATTTTGAAATTCGGCATCATATATTTTTCCCATGAGCTCTTCATATTCCGAAGAAGCATCGGCAGTGCCGTAAGCATCTTGAATTTTCACGGAATATTCCTCAATTTTTTCGTAGAGGTCATTTACTTTTAGCTCCATCTTTTCAAGGCTTTCCGACAAGTCCTCTTTCTTTGCAAAGCTTCCTCCGGAAAGTGAAGACGCCCTTTCGTAAAGGGATTTCAAATACCTGTCAATGTCTTCCTGCTTTTCATTTAGCCTTTTAAGATTTTCAATGGCTTTTGTATATTTTTCAATACCGTTTCTAAATGCCTCTACATGCTCTATTTTAATTTCATTTTCTTCCAATGAAATTATACCGCACGTTTCAAGCCTGTCAAGCATTAAAGTTTTAACTTTTTCAATATATGTACGATTCTCTTCCATTTCCCTCTCAAGTTCATCCATACTGCTGTTTAATTGGGCAAGGTGAAGTACCTTGTTTTCGTAAAAAGCTTTCTTTTTAATAAAATCCCCCGGGTTTTGCGCACCCGCCATGGAAAAAATCCGTTGGATTTCTTCTTTCTTTGAGGAAAGCTCCCTTTCTATTTCCTTCATTTTTGAAAGCAGTATATTTCTATCCTCATCAAGCCTTTGAAGCTTATCCTTGCCGGCTTTCCCCATATAAACAAATATCAGCATTATGAGCGCAGAAACAAAGGTCAGCGTTGCCAAAACAGCCTTCTTAGGGGAAAATACAGTACAAATCCCTGATAAAAGCGTCAAAACTACCAAGATACCAATGCCCGCTTTAATAAGTCCCAGCTTGTAAGAAGCTGCTTTCACATTTTCGTCCGATGTTTCAATATTAATATCCCTTTGCTTTTGCTCAAGACTTTTTATACTGTCGGAAAGGCTCTGCACCCTGTCTTCCACATCTTCATCAAAGCTGCGAAAAGCTTTATATTCTTCAAGCAGCCTCTCAGTCTCTTCAATCTCCTTTTCTAACAGCTCTTGCTTTTTACAAATCCTGTCCTTTTCCTTCAATGCATCTTTTAGCTTATTGTACAAAATATCAATAAGTCCCGGGTCGTCATTTGCATATTTCGAGCAGAATTCATACTGTTTTTTCATTCTATTGCAAAGCTCTATCTCTGAATTTAAAATCTCTTTCTCCTTCTCATATTTGTCTGCCTCTTTTATAATCTGGGCAAGCTCCCTTTTCTGCCTCTTTACTTCCTCTATGCTTCTTCTAAGCTCCATGACCTTTTTTGCCCAGAAAATAGCCTCTCTTTTTTTCTCATAAAGTCTCTTTTGCTCGTAAAGGCCTTTAATTCTTTCTTCTGACTCAAATATTTTTTCTTTCTCTTCTATAAGAGATTTTTTCTTTAGCATAATCTCATCTAACTTTGAATTTACTATATCCAAAGGCCGTGTCGTACTCCTGTCGGTCCCCACATAGTTTATGAGAGAATCCTTCAACGCCTCCCTTGCCTTTTTCAGGGAAATTTCCTCCGAGCCTGTCTCTTGGATATTTGTCAGCTTATCCACAAGCTCCTTGCTCCCCGCATCGTCAATTCTTGAATCCATCTGGCCTATAAACACGGTCCTTTCAAAACAGGCCTCATTTATGCCCAGGTGTTCCGGCGCAAACAAGAGCCCTTTGTCCTTGCTTTTCATGAAGCTATCGCTTATGTCATTGAAAGAAGAATCATACACCCTCACCGTATTATTATTAAAATCCCTTTCCACAGTAAATGAAGCTCCGCTGTCAAGACTGTAAACCATGCTTCCCCCGTAGAAATCTCCCTTCCATGGGCTGTATTTTTTTAAAGGAGAAAGCTTTACGCTTTTCGCATTTTTTCCTCCTTTCAAAGAATACAGCATCCCCCGGATAAACCATTGAACCGTTGTCTTTCCGGCCTCATTTCCACCGTAGACCAGGTTAAAGCCCTTCGAAAACTCAATTATTAAATTGTGAAGCTTTCCAAATCCCTTTATATCAAGTTTTTCAATCCTCATATCTGCTCCTTGAATTTACAGTACTTCGACTTTACCCTGTTCCAATGCCTCAATACCGTATTGCATGGATTTCATGAGAAGATGCTTTTCTCTGGCACTTTCAGCCTTGTTTATCAGGGAAAACATTTTTCTTACAAACAGTCCCTTAATCCCCGGCTCGTTCACAAGCTCCTCATAATTGTATTGATTAACCGTTTCATCGCTTACAACGGCATAAAAAAAGCTGTCTTTTATAGCATTGGCTATATTCGCAGCATTAATACGATATCCCGGCGCGGTATAACCCCTTAAGGTTATATGCACAAGGTCGTCCCGATTTTCATTTTTTACAGCTTCCCGTAAAATCATATCTATAATTTGGTCGTCGCTTTCAAAAAAATCGGATTTTATCTCCAAAGATTTATACTGCCTTTTGCAGGTTTTCTCAAACTTTACATAAAGCTTTTTCTCCCGTTCCGACACAAAATCTATTCTGCCAATAAAGATACCATGCTCCCCTTCCTCGTCAAATCCCAAAGGCTCGGGACTTCCGGGATTGTATATTTTTCCGTCCTTCCCAATACCCCAAAGAGTATTATGAAAATGCCCCAAAGCAATATAATCCATGCCTAAAAGCGAAAGCTCACTGCTTGTCATGGGATTATACCGGTTCTTTTTGAAATTCAAATCAACAGTACCGTGAATCAGCAAAATATTAATATGCTTTGGATCCGCTGGCTCCATTCCTTCTATAAGACTTTTTTCTTGATGGAAATTGGAAAAGCCCGCACCATACACACAGGCATTATGCTCCTTGAGGAAAACTTTTGGCCTGTCCGCAGAGAGAATATGGACATTTTCACTCCACTCAAAGTTTCGGTAAAAAGAATTGGAAATATAGGGATCATGATTTCCCGGTACAATAAATACCTTTATTGCGGGAATCTCTCCAAATTTTTTATTTATATAATGAATTGTAGACTTTCTTACATGCTCATGCTCATAAAGGTCTCCGCTTACCAGTATGATGTCTACAGCTTCCATTTTTGCAATATCAATTATTCTGTCAAACACCTCTAAAAGGTCCTGCCTTCTTTTCTCTGCCGCCAAAAGTTCGGAGCCTAAAGAGCCGAAAGGCGCATCAAGATGAATATCTGAAAAATGCAGAAACTTTAACGAATTCATATTTTGCTTGCCACCTCAAAGACTTCTTACTGCCTTGTTCCTTATAGAATATCATATCAAAGTTTCTGCCAAAATGATATATTTAAATTAAATATTATGTGTCTTTTATACAACCGTCCTGTATGTAAAAGGTGGTATTGATTATCGGTCTGTCTATTTCCTTAATAACGTTTTTTATCTCAATAAAAACACCGGGATAAGCTTTCTTTAATATCGATATTTCTCCTTCTCCTTTGGTTCTTAATATATCGGAAATGTTCTTTTTCTCCTCCTCAAGCTCCATTAATTCACCCTTTATCCGGTTAAACCTCTGTTTGATGCTTTCGGCTTTCAAATCCCCTGCTTTTGCCTGCCGCTCATTACTAAAATAAGCACTTGCCTCAATCTTTACCTTTATTAATTCATTCTTTAAACTCTCTATGTTATTTATCACTTCCTGGAGCCTTTCTTTTAATATACTTCTGTTAAACCCTTTAACCGATATAACCGTGCGTTTCTCACTGGGTGAGCCTAAAACCGGGGATAATACTTTTGTTTCACACTGTATGTTTCCACCAGATATCTGTCCCTTTGGAGAGTCAATTATGACTTCTCTGGCTGTAATATTACTGTTGATGCAATAAAGCCCCACATGGACGCTTCCTTCGCAAATAACTGTGGCATCCGAAATATACTTTGTATAAATATCCTTTTTAGCCCGTATTACCGCTTTGCTTTTACCTGCTATTCCACCTTTGATATAGATACTTCCCTCTTTGCTGATAACCTCTTTTACACTGCCTATCCCAATAGCCCCAAGTATTTCTACGTCTTGGCTTGCCGTCACGGAAAACCCGTCTGCAACAGTTCCTTTTATACTCACAAAACCGTCAAAATTAATATTCCCGGTTTTAAAATCCACATCACCATCTATTTCCAAGTGATTCGATACACTTATCTTGCTGCCTTCATAATTTACTGCCCCATTTCTTAATGCACAAAGATATGTAACTCCGTCTCTGTGTTCCTCTTTTACCGAGTTTTTATCATAATGCAATGGATGGTTTTTCCCAGGTTTTGCCGGTATCGGATTGCCTTTTACCTACTTTCCCGCAACTCCCGAAGTAGGATTTATCCTTTCTCCCAACCAATCTCCAACATTCACCTTGTTTATAAGGTTAAGCTCATAATGGTCCACCCTTCCGTCCTCTTTTATCTCGGGCTTTGCTTTTTTTATTTCATACATCTTTACTACTGCATCTTCACCATGCTCCGGGGGTATTCCTTCGGCTATCAGGATTTGCCTGTTATTGCAAAGCTCATTTTGCAGCACGTCCTGCTTAATTCCAAATACAACTCCGGCCCTTTTCAGACTTTCTTCTATTTCCTCTATAAGTCTTCCCCTTGCATCTTCCAAAAACTCCCTCTCTTCCACGCATAGCCTGATATACGCTTTTAACTCATCGCTTGAAAATTCCACACTTATTCTATCTTTGACCTCACCAAATTTTACAGGAGGTTTTGGTGCGAAGAGTATGGCATTTTTTATTGACATAAAACTAGTAATCTTTATTTCTGGATGCTGACCTATTATTTTGTTGAATTCCTCAACTGACATGCCCTTTTTATAGGACTCAATATAAAAGCCGTCAGCTTTCTTTATTATGCTTATATAATCGGAAAAATACATAATATTTTCCTGTTCCATTGTAAAATCCCCATTTCTGCGAAAACCATTCTCATTTAGACAATATATTCTTTTTATGCCATCTAATAGAATTGAATTTGATATGAACTGTCATAGATAATTATCGGAAAATGAAGTCGTAATATTAAATATAAATACACAGCAGCATATTGAAATATGGTTTAATTTCTAAGTCTGTTTCTGTTTCTCTCATACAAGACACTTTCAAATGCCACAGCTTCATTTAAAATACTTTCAATACTTTCCAATGTTTCCTGGGATTCAAGACTTGAATTAATCTGATGCTTGAGCATGCTAACGGTACTTTTTATATAGTCAAGCTTCACATCCAACCGTTCAAGATCACTTTTTTCTTCTTTAAGCCTGTTAATTATTTTCTCGTCCATCTCAACAATTCTCTTAATATCCTCATAAACCTTCGGGTCTTCGGTAAAGTTAAGCTTTCTTGTATTTTGTGAAAGTCTTTCCATCAGAGAATTTATATTTGTACGCTCAATGGCCTTGCTTCTTATACAAAAGTCCTTAAGGAGATTCAAATAAGAGACAGAGAGATTTAATGCATATTCAGCTATTCTCTCCTTTATGTGATTGGATTTGTCCTTATTATACTCTTTTAATATTTCGTCTTTGTCTTTTATCAAAGCAAAAAGTTTTTTGTAGTACGTGGAATTGGTGTACTTTTTAGTATCTGCAACCATTTGCAGACACGTTTTGTTCAGCTTTTTTATTTCCTTCTCCTTTTCTTTATGAAAGAAGCTTTCCTGAAATTTCTCATCAGTAAAGCTTCTTAAAACCAGCGCAAAATAGAGTACGGCAGCCGGAATAGCAGCATAAATGTGAGGGAATTGCATATATTGCGCAGCTGCTAATCCCGCTCCCAAAAAAATCAAAAGCATACCTAAATTTTTATAATAAATAATTGAATTCCAAAAAAGCTTTAGTTTCATATATCCCCTCTTAGTGAAACACACCCCCTGTATGGAGTGTGTATTTTAATCACAATTATCTTATGAATTTGCTTTGTTCTCCGTTTTTTCCTTTACTTCAAATCCCTGCTCTCCGCTTAGCATAGCCTCAGCCCTAGCCCTTGCCCTTTCACGAGCGGAATTCATGTCAAGCTTCTTAAGTCTCAGTTCGGTATTTGTATCATTCAGACTTTCAACTGCATTGGCTCTTGCAATCTTCTTGTTAACAATTTCTCTTGCACGTTCCATATCTTCGTTGATATTTCCAACCCTGTTGTTTTTGGAAGTGTATTTTGCATTCACCGAGTTGATATTTTCCTTGAGCCTTGCCATCTTTTCTTGAGTCTTCAGGGTCTTTAATTCATTGAGTTTTGCCGTCATTTCCGCTTCAAACACTTTATAGTTTTCGCGTATATTTTCGACCTCTCTTAAAGCATTGTCGTGAGTCTCCTTGTATGTCTCATAAGCGGTTTGATATTCCTCTTCCTGCACGAGAAGCTCCACCAAAAGCTCCTTGTCTCCCTGTCTTTGAGCTGCTTCAATTCTGGCTCTTATCGCATTAAGATTCTTTTCGGCAGTTTTCATTTCAAGTTTTATCATTTCAGCATTTGTCTGAATTTCAATTATTTGCTGTTCCGCTTCCTTACGGGCCTTGTTTATCTGATTTTTAATGTCTTCGAACAACAAATTCGGGTTGCTTTCTTCAATTCCTCCGACAAACAATCCAAAAAAGCCTCTAATTAAGCTCCCAAGTCTGCTAAAAAAACCCATGGCTAATCCTCCTTGTAAATAAAATCGTTCACCTTTTAATTTATAATAAATATACTCTGTTGTAAACTGTAAATCAATAAAATTTTATACCAATGTTTTTACAAATCCCCGTCAAATTTTGACCTTTCGTCAAGATAATGCCTGTACCTTTCCGGCAAGAGGTCCTTGTCGTCGCATTCCTTGATTGCCAGCATTGTCATAAACTCTACCTGCTGGGTACTGGGCCTGCATCTTGAAATCGCTTCATTGAGTATTTCTGCCGTAAGAGTACAGCCTTCTATATTATCCTCATTTGCAATTTCATAGGCCTTCCTTACCACCGTCTCAATTTCTGCACCGGTATAATTTTCCGTTTGAGCGGCAAAAGGTGTAAAGTCCTCTATATCTGTTTCAAAGCCATATTTCTTTATCATTATTCTAAATATGTCCGCTCTTTCGTCCTCCTCCGGAAGAAGTATGGGGATTTTCTTGTCAAACCTTCCGGCTCTTTTTAAAGCAGCGTCCAAAAGGTCAGGCCTGTTTGTTGCGGCAATAAAAATAACCTTACCCCTATTATTTGTATTACTGGTAAACTGCAAAAATTCACTAAAAATATTCCTGCTTACTCCATTGTCTCCGCTTTCCCCTCTTCTGAAGGCCGTATCTATCTCATCAACAAATACGATTACCGGTTGCTGGGACTGGGCACCTAAGAGGCATTTTTTGAAGTTTTTCTCGCTCTCTCCCACATATTGCCCCAATATCCTGGACATATCAATCTTTACACAGTTAAATCCGCTTGATTTTGCCAGCGCATTTACAAGTAAAGTCTTACCGGTACCCGACGGTCCACATAAAAGTATTCCCATCGGCACCCGTCTTAAGTCGCCTTTCTTTATCGGTTCCACAATATTTTTGAGAAGATAGTTCTTGGCCCGTTCCATACCTCCGATGTCTTCAAAGCTTATTTCGGGGTATATAAACTCCAAAACATCCCCGTACTCTTTTTTCAGCACAGAATGCTTTTTGTCTTTTATAAAATCAAAGCTTATCGGCACATCTTCTGCTTCAGCTTTCAGCTTTATGTCCTTTATAGCCTTTTTGCTAAGACCCGACGAAAGCTTGGCAAACTCGTCAACGGAAATATCCATTTTTATATTTTCATCTTTTAAAAGATATTCTATGTATTCTCTGCGCTCCTCCTCATCCGGCAGCTCCACAAGAATCGGCTCCACCCTGTAAGACGAATTCAAAATCTCACTGCTCACTTCGGCCAGGTTGTTTGCAGTCATAATTATTGTGCTTCCCACCGTGGAGATTTTCGGGTCGTTTGACCACTCGCAAAGCCAGATAAGCGCCATTCTCTCTTCCAGCGACATGGAAGCCGTATCTCCGGAAGGAATTATTTTCTCCGCATGCTCAATAAACAGAACCATTTTTGTGTTCTTTAGCGCAATATCAATGTACGGAAATATTTTTGACGGCAGCACTCTTTTTAATCCTATGGCCTCATTTGATGTTATTTTGTTGAATTCCCTTTCCATTCCCGGCTCTAAAAAGCTAAGGCCTCTTGAAATGTCATAGAATGCCACTATCGAAAAACCTCTTTGCTTTATAAACTCCTCATAAATATACCTGTCTATATACCGGTAATTGTCCACCATATCCCGGATGTTGAAATACAGAATAAATTCATGGGATATTCCTGCTTTATAAATGCTTAAAAACTTGTCAAACCACATTTTTTGCTTTTAATCCTCCTACAAGATAATGCCTTGCAACTTATACAGTAATTATACGATATTTTTACGAAAAGTTCACTAGATGTCAAGAAAAACCTTTGAGCATATTTGGTATCCCGGAATATATCAATTATCAGTATCTTTAAGTTGTATTATCCTCTTCTATCGCAATATTTATTTTAAATCTTCCGAAAGAAGTAGTACAGTCCATGGATACCGGTTCAACCTTCGGTACGGTAATAAGAGCATCCTTGCCTTCCAGGACTATAGGTGGTGCCGCCTTAATCTCTGCCGAATACAAGCTGTTCAGCTCTTCTATGGCGTTATTGGCAATAATTTTACTCAGTGTCTCAACAGATTCCAATGCCATATTTTTGTTTTCAGGATTGAAATCTCCCTCATTCATGTTTTTTGCCACCGCAAAAGCCAGATCCTTTTCCATATCAATCAAAAATCTTCCCCTTACATTGCCGAAAAAATTAATGATAGAGGCGACACCAAGGGATTTGATATCTTCATTTTGCGTGTAAAAGGACCCTTCCGTACAGATCTCAATATCCGCATTCTTCCGAAAGAAATTCTTTACACTCTCCGTGAACGGAACATATAAACGATCACTTGCCATCCCTGCCCTCCTTTTACCTTGCTTGTCATTGGTTGCAAACAGTCCTGAAAGGTATGTTTTTTACATCGTCTTTTAAAAGTTTTCTATGTAGTTTTTCGTCTATTTTATATCATACCATAATATTAACTGTTCAATAAACATTTACAGATTTATTTTGTAATTATAAAAATAAGTAAAAAATCACAAAAAAACATAATAATGTCTTAAATGTTTTCTCATTACTATGTCACGCATGTTTTTATCATAAAATATTCCCTTATTCATCAAACTTAGTATTCTCAAAAGCTTATTGAAAAAGAATACATATTGATTTTGGAATAAATAATTTACGCTTTTGAAATGCTATAAAGTATACGTAAAGAACACAATCGCTATATTAACTACAACATGCCGTTTAAGGAGGTATTTATGGAAACAGCAATTTTTAATGTTCCGTCAATTTCATGCAGTGCCTGTTCAAGCAAAATTGAAGAAAACGTAAAGGAACTAAAAGGTATATCAAATGTATATTCCGACCTGAAAAGCCAACAAATAAAAGTCGAATACAATCCGGCGGATATTAGTCCTCAAGAAATAAAGAAGCACATTGCCCAAATGGGCTATGAAATAATTTAAGGTGGAGGTTATACTCCTCCACCTCCCTTCATTTTTTTAATTGCTTTTATTATTGCAGTCTCTTGATGGTTTATATGCTTTTGTGCATATTCCTGAGCCGCTATTTTGTCACGGGTTGAAATGGCCTCTAAGATGTACTGATGCTCTTTAATAAGCTCCTTCGGATCGCTGTAATCTTTAAGATATATTACCCTAAAGCGCTGAATCTGTTCCCGTAAATTGTTTGAAATCTGAATAAGCCTTTCGTTTCGTGATGCCCGGTATATCAATTCGTGAAACTCCACATCCTTCTTTATCGAGCCCTGCAAATTGTCTTTATTGGCATAGGCTAAAAACTGCGATTGTATATGCTCCAATTCCTTTATCTCTTCATTGGTAATTCTTTCAGCCGCAAGAGCCGTTGCCAAACCGTCAAGGGTAGCCCTGACCTCCAAAACATCCATAATATCTTTTGTTGAAAGCTCAGCCACATGTGCTCCCTTTCGCGGAAGCATCTCTACCAGCCCTTCAAGCTCAAGCTTTCTTATTGCTTCTCTTACAGGTGTGCGGCTGACGCCCATTTTTTCCGCCAGTTTGACTTCCATAAGCCTTTCCCCCGGCTTTAACTCACCTGCAATAATAGCCTCTCTAAGGGTGTCAAAAATTACCTCTCTTAGGGGCTTATAATCATTCAAATTTACTTTTGAAAGCTTTCCGGCCATTAAATTCTCTCCTCACTTAGTGGTTATTCCAAACTAATCAATTTTTCTCAACAACAATTTTGCTTCAAGCCTCACAGTGTTTGTGTCATAAAGCATTCCCACTTGCCGTCATTAAGTCTTTCGTAGGCAAGGTGTGCTTTTTTGCCGTCTTCGAATATACCAAATACGGAAGGACCGCTTCCGCTCATCATGCTTCCTAAAGCTCCAAGCCTTAACAGCTCATTTTTAATATCGTTTATGACTTCGTATTTTTCTATTGTAACTGTCTCCAGCACATTTTTCATATTTTGCGCCAGACAAACAATATTTCTGTCAGAAATAGCCTTTATCAAAAGATCCGTATCCGGCCTTGAGGATATTTTATCCAGCTTTAAATTGTTGTATACCCACGCTGTCGAGACACCAACCTTGGGTTTTACCAATACAATATCCACTCCTTGAAAAGAAGGGATTTGGGTAAGTTTCTCCCCGATTCCCTCGGAAAGCATGGTTCCGCCTTTAATGCAGAAAGGTACATCCGCACCCACCTGTTTTCCTATGCCCATAAGTTCGGCTTCATCGAGATTTAAGCTAAAAAGTTCATTCATTCCCTTAATCACTGCCGCCGCATCGGCACTTCCTCCAGCCAAACCTGCCGCCACAGGAATTCTCTTTAAAATTTTAATGCCAACGCCGCTTTCGATTTTGTACCTTTCCATCATGAGGTTTGCAGCTTTATAGGCAATATTGTCACTTCCTCCGGGTACCCACGGTTTATCACATTCCACTTCAATTCCCGCATCTTTACTCTCAACTATAACCTCGTCATGCAAAGCTATAGTCTGCATAATCATTCTGACCTCATGATAACCATCCTGTCTCTTTCCGATTACATCAAGGGATAAATTAATTTTTGCATGGGCATTTAAGCTAATCGACTTCATTTTCCACCTGATTTCATATTTTATATGCAAGTCTTTTAAACTTAGTTTAAAACCCAAAGACTTATTGGGTTTTGTATATTTTTATATTATATACAATATACATTCCTTTTTCAATAAAATCTCTAAAGGTGCTTATAATACATTTATAAAAAAACAATATTTTTTATCCATGCAAAAAAGTCCGAAATCTTCGACTTCGGACCTTTATTTTCACCTAAAGCTTACGGATTAGCCTATTTTTCTTGGGACTATTATTTGCTGTCCCACCCCGATAACTTCATCGGCACCAAGCTCATTAACCCTCAAAATATCTTCCACCGTTGTACGGTACTTTTTGGCTATCTTCCAGAAAGTATCCCCAGGCTGTGAGAAATATATGGTTATGCTTGGATATTGCTCATTGCTTCTATCTTCAAATGGGGTTTCACTTACATTTGATATAAGGGATATTTCTGTCTGTTCCACCAATCGGGCATTAATATCTACTACAACTCTTACCTCAACTTCATTTGCCGAAATCACGCTGTAGTTGCAGTGTTCAACTTGCAAGTCGATGTCACATCTCATTCCCGGTCTTGCATCTTCAATATCAATTCTCTGGCTGAAGGGCATTTCATGATTATAGGCAAACACCGGCTGTTCAGTATTATTTGCCACATACAGGATGCTGTTTTTTACAGCTCCCTCAACACTGACATACCCATCCCCGGCATTACATTCAAACAGGCTTGGTTTGCACAAAACATTGAATACCTCGGATATATCGGGACTGTTGCCGTCAAATTCCACTACCTCTTTCAGTGTTATTTGACTTCTATTCCTCGACACAACCCTATTAATTTTAAACGCCTGCTTCTCATGCTCAATATTTGACCTTAAGCCGTATGCATCGGATACAATTTCCACATTTCTTTTATCTGTTGCTTCAGCCGCAAGGCCTACGGTTACTTCCGCCTTCAATACCCTCAATTCACCGTCACTGTCTTCTTGGGGAATAAAGGAAGCATTTCTTATCCTATAATCCACTTCGCATTCGGAATTTTCACTAATACCGGGAAGGTCAATAAACTGCGTAAAGGAGATTTCATGCTCCATAAACTGAATGCTTCTTTCCTCATTATCCCCTATGTACAAAGTAAGTATGTTTATATCTCCTTTGGCAATAATCTTGTCATCGGAAATTCTGTAATCTTTACCCACTATCTTTACATCGTTTCTCAATATTTCTTTTATGGCCGGTTTTCCCGCAGGTACCTCCAGCATTTCCTCTGAAGTACAATTAACAGTGTTTTCCCCAAGGTAGCAATATATATCCACATTGTCTTTTAAAACCTGTATATCTTCAATACCTCTTAAATCGTTTACAAACTCCTGCTCTACGTCATTTATTGCCTTTGCGTTAATCTTAAGAATGGTTTTGACATTGATTTTTCTTCCGTTCAGTATCTCATAATCCATATGTTCTATGTCGCATTTTACTTTTGTTTTCATTCCCGGCCGGGTATTTGGCGCATCAACAACATACGAAAAATCACTCGAAGTATTTATACTTTTTACAGCCTGTTCCTGGTCATCGGAAACATATAGTATCTTGTAATAAATAGTACCATCCACATGTATTCTATCCTGTGAAGCCTCAGAATCCCCTTCTCTTACCTCGCCGTCAAGAAGAAGTATTCTTGCAACGTCCGGGTTGATGTCGGGTACGATTATATCATGTTCAACAATTGTCTGTGCAAAATCTTCACTAACAACGTAATTGACTTTTGTGGACTCTCTAACAAGTTCAAGGGACATTCTCCATCCTCCTTAAATATTATTCCGTAACGATTTGTATCGCTAAATCACCGAGGGTAATCAGGATTGCTTCAAACTAATACCTGCCTACTAAAATATATATTGACAAGGCTTTTAAAATATTCCCTTGAACACAATAAATTATAAAATCTTTTTATTCTTTCGGTTGCTCTGTTTTTCTCTAACATGCACAAACTAATATTAAAGCCTCTTTTAGCTTTTCAAGGTTCATTCTCTCTTAAGAGCTTGATACACATATATAAACAATACTGTTTATATCATCTATATAAACTTCTCAATGTCATCCGTTTCTTTGTACTATCAATAATTCCCGTTATATCCCCTTGTAAATTTCATATACAATAGTATTCATTACCGTTTGGTTTATAGTCAAAAATCTTGCCTTTGAACCATAGATAAAAAGCATAAAAGAACCGAATCTTGCGATTCGGTCCTTTTATGCTTTTTAAGTAATATTAAAATTTAATCCTCTATACATTACAACACCACAAACTGATTACCAAACTAACTGACCTGTATTTTTCTATTACTTTCACAAACAGTTATTTCCACAGCTTTTGTAAGAATATCCGTATAACTGTAAGATACCCTTCTCGTTGCTTCATAATCATTTTCAAATTTAACTACGAAGATGCTAGGATAGGTGTTTTCAACTATTCCTTCTCTAATAAATGCCTTTTTTCTCCCCTTATTAGCTTTGAGCTGAATCTTCTGCCCAACACAGGTCTCTATATCTCTCTTTATTTGGAGCAGGCTGCTCTTCTCCATCATTGAATCACCTCATCTTCTGTTTGCACTAATTATATCACATTGAGACAAGATTGTCAAAGAAAAAATATATATTATAACAGGGACAAAATATTTGTGTCAAGCCTTTTTTAAAGGTGATTTCTTACATGCAACCCGCCTAAAACCAACCATACTAAATATTGATGAGATTAATCAGCTTTTCACCAACATTTAGTATGGCCAATCCAAAACATTCTTTAAAATCTATATCATTTATTATTTTATATTATAAGGTTCCCGTGGAAATCCATCTCTGTATTTCCCTCTTGTTTCTATGCCACCTATACCCTTGACACCGGTAATTGTTTTTACTATCACATCCTGGGGACTTATCACCTGGTTTATGCCGGTAAACGCTATTTTTTGGCATACCATTACCGGATCTAAGGCATGAATAAGCACTCTGTAGGGTGAACTTGCAAAGTTTGCGCCGGCATCGATAATTTTATTATACATCGACTGACATGCGCCAGCAAAAATAACAAGACTGTCTAAATTGCTGTCAAAGCGCCTGGCCTCACGTACTGCATCAACAAAATATTTTGAGTTTCTGTAGTTTTCAATATCCGAATATCCTTTTTCACTTTTTATAACACCGTCATGACCGGTCAGCACAAGAATGTCAGGCTTATGCTCTTTTAGAAGGTTGAATATTTTCAAAGGTTGATCCTTTTCTCTTACATACACACCCACAGCCTCCATCCCCAACCTCCTGTACTCCTCCATACAAGTATCGAGATAATCACTATCCCCATCTACATGAAGCACTTTGCCAGGCTTCGGAAAGTTCTCATTATTCTCTTTGGCAACGTCACGAAAAAATTTTTTTTTTGATTTATCCCTCATCAGGGATTCGTTCAAGCTCCTGATTTTTTCGTTAACCGACCTGTTAACTCTTGCATTATATTCCCGGACGCAATTATCCGACTGCACAATCAGGTCTGTTTCGGGAGCATCCGCTTCCAACCTGTAGCAAATACCCCTTAGTATTACTATCTTTTTTCCCTTTTCGTATTTTATGTCAACAACCTTAAACAATATGTCCGAACCGTAAGACTTTCTTGCCACTATGTCACCAATTTTCAAACTCATTAATATCACCCTCAATTTTACTTTCTACTATACATAATATGTTTTATCCGCGCTGTTTGTGAGGGGTATTGAAATACTGTGCCAATAAACGATATAATAAATTATAATCAAACTATTCCTGCTTTGATATTTAAATAAATGGGAACAGTTCTCAGGAGGTAATAAACGTGCTAACAGATATTCAAATAGCCCAATCGTGTAAAATGAAGCCCATAAATCAAATTGCTGCAGAGCTTGGTATTGAGGAGGAAGAGCTTGAACTCTACGGAAAGTACAAAGCAAAATTATCCGACAAGCTCTGGGAGAGAGTGAAAGACAGGCCCGACGGCAAGCTTATTCTGGTAACTGCAATAAATCCCACACCGGCCGGTGAAGGAAAAACCACCACCACCGTTGGACTGGGGCAGGCTATGTCAAAAATCGGTAAGAAAGCAGTAATTGCTCTAAGGGAACCATCTTTAGGTCCCGTAATGGGAATCAAGGGCGGAGCAGCCGGCGGAGGATACTCCCAGGTAGTTCCCATGGAAGATATAAATTTACACTTTACCGGAGACATGCACGCGATAACTGCTGCCAACAATTTGTTGTCCGCAGCCATCGATAATCATATACAACAGGGAAATGAGCTCAATATTGACGTACGGCAGATAATATGGAAAAGGGCAATGGATATGAATGACCGGGCACTTAGAAATATTGTGGTAGGTCTCGGCGGAAAAGCAAACGGCACCCCCAGGGAGGATGGTTTCCAAATAACTGTTGCTTCTGAGGTTATGGCTATTTTGTGCCTTTCGACAGGTCTCATGGACCTAAAAGAACGCCTTGGGAGAATACTTGTCGGATACACCTACGACGGCAAACCAGTTTTTGCAAAAGACTTAAAGGTAAACGGAGCAATGGCCTTGCTCCTTAAAGATGCCATAAAGCCAAATCTTGTTCAGACCCTGGAAAACACTCCTGCAATAATGCACGGCGGTCCCTTTGCCAATATAGCCCACGGTTGCAACAGTATTGTTGCCACCAGGCTCGGATTAAAACTTGCCGACTACTGCATTACGGAAGCCGGTTTCGGCGCAGACTTAGGTGCTGAAAAGTTCTTTGACATCAAATGCCGCTACGCAGGTCTAAAGCCTGATTTGGTTGTACTGGTGGCTACTATAAGGGCTCTTAAGTATAATGGCGGTGTAAAAAAAGAAAATCTGGGAATTGAGAATATTGAAGCCCTCCAAAGCGGATTTGTCAACTTAGAAAAGCACATAGAAAACATCAGAAAATTCAACGTTCCTATCCTAGTGGCTATCAATCATTTTGGTACCGATACCGACGCTGAAATCGAATATGTAAAAAATCGCTGCAAAGACATGAATGTTGAAGTTGCTTTTTCGGATGTTTTTTCAAAAGGCTCCGAAGGCGGCATAGAACTGGCCGAAAAGCTTGTAAAACTTACAGAAACACAAAAATCGGATTTCAAACCTCTTTATGACGTAAATCTTTCAATAAGGGAAAAAATAGAGACAATTGCCAAAGAAATTTACGGTGCCGATGGCGTCAACATTTTGCCGGCAGCGGAAAGAGCAATCAAAAAAATTGAAGAGCTTAAAATGGATAAGCTGCCCATATGTATAGCCAAAACCCAGTACTCCCTTTCCGACGACCCAACCCTTTTAGGAAGGCCCAAAGGGTTTGTTATTACAGTAAGAGAAATAAAGCTTTCCAGCGGAGCAGGATTTATTGTTGCAATTACCGGTGATATTATGACAATGCCCGGGCTTCCTAAAATTCCTGCTGCAGAAAAAATTGATATAGATGAAAATGGAGTCATTACAGGTCTTTTCTAAAATTTAAAAAATTAATCGCATAAACCTAAAGCCCACGGGGTTTTAAGCCCCTTGGGCCTTAAATTTTTATTTTACCCAATTAAATTTTATTGAATTCATTTAAAAACTTTTTATGATATTCAATTTCTTCAATTACCTCGTTAAACCTTGCGGCAAAGCTTTTTTCCCTTCTTATGCGTCTGCTGTTGTAATGCCTGTTAACCACTCTCCAGAACTTCTGGGGAAACTGAAGCATAATTTTCAAAATCTCAAACTCATCTTTTGAAATGGGTTCTATGGATGTGTACGCGTCAATTATGACCATCGCCTCATCTATATCCCAGTTGCACTTTCTCATTTTTCTCCTTAAAAGATTTGCAACATCATATACTTTTAGCTCAAAGCTGCAATATTCAAAATTTATAACCGATGTTTCCGTGTCTTTACAGATTATATTGCAATGGGTATAATCATGATGACAAAACAGCCTGTCTTCGCGGCTTTTTTTTACCACATCAAAATACATTGAATTGTGTATCCTCTCCAATGCATTCTCTCCCAGCTCATAAAAATAATCTATGTACTCCAAAATCAAATAATCAAATTTACCCCTTTCCCTTTGCGCCATCTTCTTTGTTCTTTTTATCTCTTCCAGCCTCTTGTTGAAATACTCGGGAAGCTTTCCCAAATCATCCCTTGCTATGCTGTTTTGAGGAGGAATATATCCTTTTGAAGCCTTGTGCAGCATTGCCAGCATTTTTGAAGCTCTTATAACGTCTTCCCTGCTGTTAAAATCACATTCTCTTCCCTCCACTGCATCCGAGACGGTATAAAGCTCTCCGTTTATAGATAATACAGGGCTTTTAGCCTTGTTGCACACATACCTGTCTATATTTTTAAAGCCATTATTGTACAAATGCTCTTTTGCTCCATGCACAAACATTATGCGCTCAGGTGAACAGTTAATGTTCTTTAAAACTTTCTTTCCTTCCGATGTTTCGATAATATAATAGTTTTTTAACGGATAAATCTTGTCTATATTAAAATCATACATTCTGGACAATTCCTTATCTATATCTTGCATTTTCAACCCCCCATACATCATATAGCTATTTTTGCCCATATACATTTTTATTCCGTGAACTTACTTTTTAAGTCTAAAAAGGCCATAAATCAAAATCCCTTGTGCCAAAATCTATAATGCCCCCCATTGTCAAGACAATTTTTCAGCTTTTCTAAGTTAGATTC
>NZ_DAORXT010000044.1:0-23272 GCF_035371925.1 Acetivibrio sp.
GATTTTCTTCCGTAATGCAATTAATATAGGTTTAATGCTGGTGATAAATCACGAGATCTATGACCATGTTTCTACCGGAGACAACATAGAAGTTGATTTTGAAAACAAACTTATTATAAACAAAAGCAATAATAAAAAATTTGAGTTTAGTATGAATAACATGAGTATAATTGATGAAATTGTAAAGCATAATGGATTAATCAATTATATAAAAGAGAAAAAGTTCAACGTGTAGTTGGGGGGAGATGGAAATGTGTAATTTGCAAAATAATGATTTGTTGTGCAGCAAATGTCGCTGCCAAAGAGATAAATTGTTTAAATACATAGACATGAAAAATTCTGTAACAATGGCTACACTTGGACCCGAAGGCACAACAAGCAGCGAAGCGGCAAAAGTTTTTAAAAAATATATAGAAACTAGAAACCAACAGGCTAATTTGAAAATTGATTTATATAATTCTTTTGAGCTGGCATTAAATGAGATTCATAAAAGAAATGCAGACTTTATTCTTTTACCAAATGCTTACGGTAAAATGACTTATTTTTACTGGGACACTACCATTGAACTTGGATTTACTTTTATAAATAAAACACCGGAATATGGAATTGCAATGCTCGATAAAAAGAATTTGTATGATAAGCCCACATTATCCATTTCGACTTGTAAAGCAGTTGAACATCTACTGCAAGAATTGATGGATACAACTGAGTTTAGATATAAAAACTATGAAATTGTTGAGGCAAATTCTACAACAGAATCTTTAATGTTGTTGGAAGACGGAAAAGTAGATTTGGCATTAACAAATGATACAAGCTTGAAAAACAGCGAAGCGTATTTTATTTCTAAAACAAAATCTACGGAAGTTTTGTGGTCTGTATTTATGTTAAAGACGGTTTAGCACTTAATATGTATTTGAATCTCCTTAAGCAAAGGAGTTAAATATATTTAGTAATTTTTTGTGAGGTTGATACTATGAGTTTTGGAAAATGTTCTATATGTAATTCCATTATCCTGTACAAAGAGGATTTTTTCAACGCAAAGTGTGAGTTTTGCGGCAAAGAAGAAGAATCATACATTATTTGCTCAAATAATCACTATCTTTGTAAGGTGTGTGCAGCAAAAGAGGTCATGGACAAGCTTTATGAATTTATTCCTACTGTTGATTTAAAGAATCCTCTGGATATAGCAGAAAAAATTATGAGCAAATGCGGGATTTCCGGACATACACCCCACCCTATAACGGCAGCAGCTTTTCTGACAGCAGTAAAAAATGTTACTAATCATATAACAAATGATGATGTACTGGAAGGAGTTTCAAGAGCTTACGATATACCCGGAGGATGGTGTGGATATTATGGTGCTTGTGGTTCGGCTGTAGCGTTAGGTACAAGCTTTAGTGTTTTGCTGAATGCTACTCCAAATTCAGATAAAGAGCGTAGCATAGCAAATAGAGTAACTGCAGAAGGTTTACACGAAGTTGCTGAGTTGGGAGGCCCATATTGTTGTGTTTCATCAGTAAGAGCAGTTTTGGAAAAAGGAATAGAACTATCAAAAAAATACTTTGGACTTGAGTTTCCCGAAAAGCAAATTAAATACAAAAAGTGTTGGGCGGCTACATTTCAGCCAAATTGTAAAAAAGAGAAATGTAGGTTTTACAATATGGAATTAGAAAAATAATAGCTTTTTTATTTATAAAATTTATAAATAAATTTATAAATAAAAAGAATTATTTTTACGAGGGTAATATGAGTAAGAGTTTAAAAACTTTAAGACAGGAAATTGATGATGTTAATAGTTCTATTCTTGAATTGCTCAATAAAAGAACAGAATTAATAAAGGAAATAGTGGATTTAAAAGATCAAAAGGGGATTGAATATTTTGATGCTGAACGTGAAACAGAAATGATGGAGAAAATCCTGGGACAAAATAGCGGTCCCTTATATAATGAACTTGTAAGAGAGATTTTTAGTACCATATTTTCTGCATCATTGAAATTTATGGGTATTAGTCATCAAAAAAAGCTGTTGGTAAGTTCAAGCTCGAAGGAATGCTTTATGAGTGTTCATGAGATGTTTGGATTAGCTGACAATGAATTATTTATAATTGCAGGACCGTGTGCAGTTGAAACGCCTGAATATCTTGAAATAATCGCCGGACATTTAAGAGAGAAAAATATTAAATTTATAAGAGCAGGCGCCTACAAGCCAAGGACATCGCCATATGACTTCCAGGGACTGAAGAAAAAAGGCCTGGAAATATTACGTGAAGTTTCTAAACGTTATGGGCTGTTTAGTGTTACTGAAGTGGTTGACACAAGAGAGGTGGATTTGGTAGCACAATATGCAGATATACTTCAAATTGGTGCAAGAAATATGCAAAACTTTGAACTGTTAAAAGAGGTAGGTAAAACCAATCATCCGGTATTATTGAAAAGAGGAATTAGTGCAACAATCCAGGAATTAATTTTTGCTGCAGAGTATATTGCGTTAAATGGAAATAAAAAGATAATTTTGTGTGAACGCGGAATCAGAACTTATGAAACAAAAACAAGAAATACACTTGATATTTCTTCAATCCCTATTATAAAAAAGGAAACACAATTACCGATTATTGCCGATTTAAGCCATTCACTTGGGAGAAAAGATATAGTTAATAATATTGCAAAAGCTGTTCTTTCAGCAGGTGCTGACGGTATCATGGTAGAGGTTCATCCAATTCCCGAACTGGCTCTTTCCGACAGTAAACAACAACTTAATTTGAATGAATTTGACGATATGCTTGATTTTATAACGAGGAAATAGCTATAAAGAAGGCAATTCAATGGAGACATTGTTAAAATCATATGGAATTTGGTTTACATACGAAACTATTGACATATGCAACTATTATCTAATATTATATATGTATGATGATAAATAATTCTGATTGAATCAGAATAGAAAACTAATTTATTATAGTTTTTGTAATTATAATTTTTGTAGGAAAAGTGGGATGATTATGGTTATTAAACAACTGTCTGATTACGGTTGCGAAGTTAAGTTGAGAGAATTTATTGAAGATTTATTTAATAATTGGAAGCAGGAAAGCTCTTTTTCGCAAGAAAATATTTGCTGCCCTCAACGGCCTATTAATGAGATAATGGAAAAAGTTGAGGCAGTTGACGGAAATGCGTCTGAGTTTATAATTGCTTTTGATGAGAAAACCGAAAGCATTTGCGGCATGCTGTATATTACATTTAATTCTGATAACTCAGCACATATTAGCTTGGTAAATGTCAGCCCTAAATATAGAAGAATGAGAGTTGGCTTTTCATTATTAAGCTATTCTATGATTTTATCTGCGAAGAAGGGCATTGATTGTGCAATGCTGGAGACTTGGAACGGCAATCACAGGGCAATTGCATTATTTGAAAAGTTTGGGTTTACTAAAACTTCGGCTGATGAAAAAACAATTGAGCTTAAAACCAATTTGCCTAAAATTCTGCAACAAGCATTTCCCGATTTGAAAAGTCTTTCATTGGATTATTCAATTTTAAATGACGAAGTTTTGCAAAAGATTTTATCATAAACTTTTCAAATATGGACAAATAGCACAGAATTGAAGTTTTAACATAGTAAAATGAACGAAAAAGGTGAAAAAATTGAAAAGTATAAAGCAAATTGCTATTTACGGCAAGGGTGGAATCGGAAAATCAACTACGTGTTCAAATATATCAGCTGCATTGGGTTTAATGGGATACAGGGTATTGCAAATCGGATGCGATCCGAAAGCTGATTCTACAAAGAACTTGGTTGGCGGAAGAAAAATGCCGAATATTTTGGATTATGTCAAAGAAAATTCAAAGGACATTTCAATTGATAAAATAGTTACTAAAGGATTTGCCGGTACATACTGTATAGAAGCCGGAGGACCGGAGCCCGGAATAGGATGTGCAGGCAGAGGGATTATATCGGCTATTGAAATTATTGAGCAGCTAAACTTATTTAAGGAATTGGACATTGAAGTAGTAGTATACGATGTTTTAGGAGATGTTGTTTGTGGCGGTTTTGCAGTTCCGCTGAGAATGGGATTTGCAAAAGAGGTATATTTGGTTACCTCGGGGGAAGTAATGGCATTATATGCTGCCAACAACATTGCAAAAGCCATCAATAGATTCGGTCAAAGAAGTGATGTACGATTGGGCGGAATTATATGCAACCGGCGTAATGCATACTTAGAGAAAGAAATCGTAAGTTTGCTTTCGGATAAATTAAGCACACAGGTTATTGGATGGATTCCAAGAGATAACATTGTTCAAGAATGTGAGTTGGCTGAAAAGACTGTAATGGAGGGCAGTCCTGATTCCAATCAGGCTCAAGTTTACAGAGAGTTGGCCAAGAGCATTCTTGAAAACGAAAATTTTGTAATTCCTACTCCTTTAACGGATGAGGAGTTTGATAAATTAGTTAAGGAACCGTTAATAAAAAGATAGGATGTAGATAATGAGCAAAGAAGTTGAAAGCAAGATAGCAATGTTAAGTACATTGGTTAAAGAAGTAAAAGCTGACAATTTAAATATCAGGGATTGTATTGACATGCACCAATTTTGTGCATTTTGGGGTGCATTCGATATTTTAAATTATTTTAATGATGTAGTAATTCTTGTGCACGGTCCTTCCGGTTGTCTGGGCAATAGAAGATTTCTTCCGGCAATGGGACATTTAGGAGAGTGTGATAATAAACCTCATTTATCAACTTCATTTACAAATAGAGAAGTTATCTTCGGCGGGGAAAAGAAGTTGATAGATAGTCTAAATGAAGTAAACAATCAGTACAATCCCAAAATCATTGCTGTTTTGACCAATTGCTGTGCGGATATAATCGGAGATGATGTTGAAGGATGTATAGAGGGGTTGCCTGAAGAAATAAGAAGAAAAACAATTTATCTAAATTCAGGCGGATTTTCCGGGAAATCCTACAGACGCGGCACAGAGATGGCATTTAAACTTTTAGCCAAGCATATGCCAATGGACATGCATACATCGGATAAATCTGACAGAAATGGAGAACAAAAAAGTGTAAATCTGTTTTTAAGGCGTTGGATTTGGGATCAGACAAAGCAGGAAGAAATAAATGAAATAAAGAGAATGCTTGAAATGATTGGCGTAAAATTAAACAAAATATTTAATCAAGGTATATCAATTGAAGATTTTTATGAAATGCAAAATGCACAATTGAATGTTGCTTTATGCTTATTCTTTGGCATGGGGCTTTTTGAGGAACTGAACAACAAATTTAATATTCCTTATTCAAAGGTCACATATCCAATGGGGTTATTTGCCACAAAGAAGTGGCTAAATGAGATTATAAGAATTCTTCAGTTGGATGTTAATCTTGAAGAAATAGAGGAAGTTAAGCAGCTGGAAGAGCAGCGTAGGAAATTAGTAAATGAAATAGGAAAAGGACGAAAGTGTATTATCTGGACACAGACCGGAGAACGTATGCTTGCGCTGGTGAAGCTGGCATATGAACTGGAAATGGACCCTATAGTTGTAGGTGTCGAACCTTCAATAGTTAAAGACAAATTACCCATATTTGAAAAAGAAGTATTGGAAGACGGACTTGACGTGAAAGTATTTGCTTCAAAGTATATTGAAGATGTTAAAGGATTAATAGATTATTTGGGAGACCCGGTGATTTTTTGCAACAATAATTATTTTCCCAACCAAACAGTTTTTAAGTATAGGTTTGCACATAATCCTGTATACGGGTTTAACGGTACAAGAAAAATATATCAGGAAATGTTCAATGCATTAAAAAGAAAGAGCAATAAATATTCATTATTTGTGGAAGGTTGAAAATATGAGAAATACAAATCTATGCATTGATTCAATTGAAAAATGCGGTATACTTGGCGTCAGCCATGTAATTGCCCAAATAGTGAATTCTTCAGTTGTTATTCATGGACCGAAAGGGTGTGTTTATCCGGCTTACGAAGCCTCAATAAATTACCCTTTAAATATAAACTATACTGAGATGTGTGAAAAGTCCACTGTTTTTGGTGGGGAGCATAATGTAAGCGAAAAAATAGTTGACGAGTTTTACGAAAATAGCCCCGATTTAATGGCTGTAATAACCACTTGCTCATCTGAAATAATTGGAGATGATATTGACGGATTAATAAAACTTGCCAACCTGCCGATTCCTGTAATTCGAGTTGACGGTGGAGGATTTCTTAACACGCAGACATCTGGAATGAATGTGGCTATGAGAGCATTAATTGAAAAATTGTGTGAAAACGGTGATAATACTTATCCGCTGGTAAATTTAATCAGCCCGGTTTGTATAAGTTCAAGTTGGCAAGAGGATGTCAAATATCTGTCTGATTTGCTAAATGAATTTGGAATTAAAGCAAGGCCGTTATTTTGTAATGCAACTGTTGAAGATATAAGAGATTATTGTCGTGCACGCCTGAATGTAATAATATGTTCGCCAATTGGGCTGGATGCTTGCGAATATATGAGCAGGAGGTTTGGGATTCCGTATATATCTTTACCGTATCCTATAGGTGCGGAAAAAACGGAATTTTTTATTAAAAGTATTGCAGAGGCTTTGCAAAACAAGAACGATATATCACCCCTGCTGGAAGAAAAAAGAACTGCTATTAAGAGAAAATTTAATAACGGCATGGGCAAAGTAAACACTTTCAGACTTTTTGAAAATATAAAAAAATTAAAAAAGATGATAGTTGGGCCTCCGGAAATTGCACTGGCATATTTAAGGATTATAGTAAATGAATTTGAAGACAAAATAGACACAGTAATTGTAAAAAGTTTGTCGATTGAAGATGCTGATGAAATTAAAGCCAAGATTAAGGAAGTATCTTCTTTAACGGAAGTAATTATTACGGGTGATAATCAGATAGTAAAAGAAAGTATACAAAACTTGAAGCCTCAGGTTTTGCTGGGAAGTGATACTGAATATTATTTTGCAAAAGAATCTTGTGAACCTGCATATATTAATATTTGTTATCCGGGCGCAAGAGAAATATACTTTAACCGACATCCTGTAGCAGGATACGAAGGAGTATTACATTTCTTTGAGCAATGGTATAACAAAATTATTAACAGATACTATTAATATTCTGCATGAAGGGAGGATTAAATGTGAGCCAGGAAGATGTTAAAATCAAAACAAATGAACAAGCTATTGAAAAAAGCAGTGTAAATGAGTCTGTTAACGAGGTAAATGGGTGCTGTTGCGAAGATAGTTGCTGTGATCTGTTTAGTTACAAGAGGCCGACAGAGGAAGACAGGAAAAAGACCAAGAGAAAAACTTGCTGCTAATGAATATTGAAAATCCAAAGTAGTCAGAGTAATCTACTGTTAAATAATTTGCTTAACGGTAGATTATTCTGATTTTAGCATTAAATTTGCAGTATGAGTAAGTTGGAAAGAAAAAAATATATTTATTAACGTTGAAAATTATGAACAGTTAATATATATTAAACTTAATTACTATAATTATTTGCAGTAATAACAGCATTATAAAAATGCATTATAGTAATCGAAGGGAAATATTTATTTGTTAAAGGAATGGTGATTTCGATATGTCATGTGATTGTTACGGCGATTCTGCAGAATTGCTGCAAAAAGCGGAAAAATCTTTAATGTATGTTACCAATCGTCCGGATATAGTTTTTGTAAAAGGTAAGGGTTCATATCTATGGGATAGTAATTCCAACAAGTATTTGGATATGATAGCGGGCTGGGCTGTGTGTTGTTTGGGCCACTCTCACGAAGTAATGGTTGATGCTTTGACAAATCAAGCAAAATTACTGATAAACCCAAGTCCTTCTTTTTATAATGTGCCTGCAATAGAGTTTGCAGATTTGCTTACAAAAATCTCCTGTATGGATAAAGTCTTCTTTATTAATTCTGGAGCAGAAGCGAATGAGGGTGCTATTAAACTGGCCAGAAAATACGGTCAAAAACATATGAACGGAGCTTTTGAAATTATTACTGCCTGGAATAGTTTTCATGGAAGAACATTGGCTATGATGGCCGCTTCGGGCAAAAAAGCGTGGGAGAACCTTTATAATCCTAGACCGCAGGGATTTGCAAAGGTACAATACAATGATATCGAGTCGTTAAAACAAGCAATTTCCGAAAATACCTGTGCCGTTATGCTTGAGCTTGTTCAAGGAGAGGGTGGTGTAATAGTAGCCGATAAAACATATGTTAAACAGGTACGTAAGCTTTGTGATGAAAATAATATCTTACTTATAATCGATGAGGTACAAACCGGATTAGGCAGGCTGGGACACATGTTTGCATATGAATATTATGAAATCGAACCTGATATAATGACACTTGCAAAAGGCATAGGAGGAGGATTCCCGCTTTCGGCTCTTCTTGCAAAAGACAGGGTATGCTGTTTTGAAGCCGGAGATCAGGGTGGAACCTATAGTATGACACCTTTGGCTACTGCAGTAGGAAAGGCGGTAGTTGAGGAGATTATCAATTCGGATTTGTGCAATAACGCAAAAAAAATGGGTGAATATTTTACTGAGCAATTATATAAATTGATGGAACAATATGATATCATAAAGGAAGTAAGAGGAAAAGGCCTGCTGCTTGCAATTGGGTTACATAAAGAAATTGCTAACGAGATAAGAGATGAATGCTTGAATAATTTCTTGATTATTAATGCTCCGAATACAAAAACACTAAGGTTTATGCCGGCTTTAAATATTTCCAGGGCTGAAATTGATGAGGCTGTAAGTATTTTAAGCAATGTTTTGGATAAGATTTCTAAAAAATCTTGAAAGAGGTGTTGTTTATGAGGTTTGAAGGCGTATATGTAGCCGTTGTTACTCCATTTGAAAACGGAAAAATAGCCGAAAAAGTATATGAGGCGTATCTGGAGAGATTAATTAAATCGGGAATAGCAGGTATAATAGTTTGCGGAAGTACGGGAGAATCTTCCATGTTGTCCATGGAGGAGCATATTAATCTATTCAGGCTCTCCAAGGAAATAGTAGGAAACAGAATACAAGTTATTGCAAACTCCGGGGCAAATTCGACTCATGAAGCTATTTACCTGACTCAAGAGGCTGAAAAGATAGGGGTTGATGCAGCTTTATTGGTAGTTCCCTATTATGTTAAGCCTACACAAGAAGGTTTATATCTTCACTATAAAGCCATTCATGATGAAACAAAAAATATTCCTCTGATAATATACAATGTGCCAAGTAGGACAGTAGTGGATATTAAAGTTGAGACAGTTGTAAGATTATCTAAACTGGAAAGATATGTTGGTATTAAAGAAGCTTCTTCTGATATGGAAAAGGTAAGTATAATGGTATCTCAAACAAAACCTGACTTCAGTGTATTGTCCGGAAATGATGCTACATTCTTGCCGCTGCTGACGGTTGGAGGGCATGGTGTTATTTCTGTTATAGGAAATATTATGCCAAAAGAATTGGTTGAACTCTATGACAGTGTCAAAAAAGGCGACCTGGCAAAAGCTTTGGAGATTAACACTAAAATGCTGCCCCTTTTCCAGGCACTTTCCTTCGAAGCAAATCCAATACCTGTAAAATATGCTTTGTATAAGATGGGGGAAATATCCAATGAATTGAGATTACCCCTGACTCCATTGAGTGAACCGTATCAGAAAAAAATGGATCAAGTATTAAAAGACTTGTCATTGATATAAAAGGTTTTATTTTAATATCAATATTTGCAAAGACTTATTTTAAATGGTTAATAGATGGTTAATAGGATGATGATTGTTAGTTTTTCAATCATCTATCTTATTAACTAAACTATTTATTTTAAGAAATTGGGATTTATGTAAATAATTGTTTTGAAAGCAGGTATATATATGACTGAGGTGTTTCACCCTTGTTTTGATGAAATTGAATCGGGATGTCGAATTCACTTGCCGATAGCAAATAAATGTAATACTAAATGTAATTATTGCAAGAGGGCATTTTCAAAATATGAAATAAGGCCCGGTGTCACTGAAAAAATAATAGATGTAAATGATATACCCACCTATGTTAATGAAAGTTTGGAAATATATAATGATTGCAGGATTATTGGAATTGCAGGACCGGGTGATCCGCTTGCAAACCCTGATAATACTTTTTCTGCATTTGAAATTATAAATCGGAATTATCCTGATTTCAAAAAATGTATGTGTACAAATGGTTTTGGGGTAGAAGATTGTGCCGATAAGATAAAAGAAATCGGTATGGATTATATTACTCTCACTATTAATTCTATAAATGTCAGTACTCTTTGCAAAATATATAAATTTATTTATTATCGGGGTAAATATTATGAAGGAGAATCTGCAGGACAACTTATTTTGAGATTGCAAAAGGCTGCATTGGATATTTTAACTGGCATTAAGGGTTTAAAAATTAAAATAAATGTTGTTTTTATACCGGGAGTTAACGATAAAGAAATTAATGATTTGATACAATTTCTTTGTAAATATAAAATTGATATAATAAATATTATCCCTCTGCTTTCTGTGAGTGGAACCAGGTTTGAAACGATTGAGCCTTTAACGCATGATGAATTTTGCAAGATTAAGAAAGAGCTTGAAAACAGGTATCCTGGAGTAAAGTTTAAACGGAGCTGTCAGAGGTGCCGTTCTGACGCGAGAGGAAGAATACATTCATAAAAGTTTTTAGATTATATCGAAAAATATATTGTGGTCTAGGAGTGGATTTAGATGATTACATCAAATCGTGAAAAAGTATTAAGAGAACTGATAAGACAAATTGAAGCAAAACTGGGGATACTGAATGAAATGGAATCTTCATGTTGTGGGGTATCTTTTACACAATGCCATGCAATTACGGAAATTGGTCGCAGTGGCAATATTTCGCTGAGTGAATTGGCGGAAAAATTAAATGTTGACAACAGCACAATGAGCAAAACCGTTAACAATATTGTCAATAAGGGTTTGGCTAACAGGGAGATAGATCCGAATGATAGAAGATATGTTACCATATCATTAACTGAAGAAGGTAAAAAAGTATTTGAAGAAATAGAGTATACAATGAATAACTATTTCAAAAAAATATACGAAAATATTCCGGAGAACAAGAGGGAGCAAGTTTTGGAAAGTCTGAAGCTGTTAACGGATGCGATTACAAAAGGTGTTTGCTGTGGTAAATGATGATGTTTTCAAATGTTCAGTTTGGAATTTGAGCACGCTACACGCTAAGTATCAATCGAAATTACGAGGTGAGACAGCAATGGTCGTTTCCGACTCTATAGGTGATTATTGCATAATAAATCATGAAACTAAGATGATAGATGAACTAAATTTAATTAAAGCAGATAAAATTGTGTATGAAGTTGTGCGTATTGTTAATCGTATACCCCTTTTCCTTGAAGAACATTTATTACGATTGGAAAAATCATTTTCTTTAATGTGTACACGTTTTATATATGATTTGGAAGTTATAAGAGCGGATATTGAAAAACTAATTTCGGTCCAAAAATTGGAAAACTGTAATGTGAAGATTGTGGCTACGGTTGTAGATAGCTGTCAGGTGGTTGCAATGTATTTAAGTGAGTTTTATTATCCTAAAATAGAAGAATACTCGAAAGGGGTATTTGTAAGTCTATTCAACATTGAGAGAGATGATCCGAATATCAAGAAGATTAATACTGATTATATAGATGCTATACACAAAAGATTAATAGAAACTAAAGCATTCGAGATACTTTTGGTAAATTCGAGCAATGAGATACTTGAAGGCAGCAAGTCCAATATATTTTTTGTTAAAGGAGAAAAAGTATTTACCGCACCGGATGATCTTGTGTTAAAAGGGATAACAAGAAGTCTTGTAATAAATATTTGCAGCGAATTGGGAATAGATTTGGTAATGAAGGCTTTACCTGTTAGCGAACTGTCAAATATTGAGGCTGCATTTCTCACGGGAACTTCAATAAAGGTATTGCCAATATCTAAGATAGACAACTATAATTTTTTGTCTGCTTCAAACAAGATTGTAGTTGATATTATGGAAAAATATGATGAACTTATTAACAACTGTTTAATGAACGGTTAATGTAAAGACATTGTTTAAAGTGGAGCTGATTTTTATTGAATATTATTGTTTGTGTTAAACAAGTGCCGGAAACTGCAAATGTAAAAATCAATAAAGATACCAATACCATTATTCGTGAAGGCAGCAATAGCATTATAAATCCGTTTGATCTTTATGCAGTAGAAGAGAGTATCAGGATAAGAGAATCTGTAGGAGGCAATGTAACTGCAATTAGTATGGGAATACCACAAGTGGTAGAATTGCTAAGAGAAGTAATAGCAATTGGAGCAGACAATGCAGTTTTGTTAAGTGATAAAGCTTTTGCCGGCGCTGATACGCTTGCGACTTCCCGTACCTTGGCAGCAGGTATACGAAAAATCGGTAACTATGATTTAATTATTTGTGGAAGACAATCAACGGATGGAGATACCGCTCAAGTAGGTCCCAGCCTTGCTGAAAAACTTGGAATACCGCATATAACATGCGTTAGTAAAATTGAAGAAATATCAAAGGATCCTATAAAATGTCACAGGCTTTTGGAAGACGGATATGAGATTGTTGAAATGCGTTTACCCGGACTGATAACAGTTGTAAAAGAAATCAACGAACCAAGGCTTCCTTCATTATTCGGCTTAAGAAAAGCTATGCAAGCAGAAATACCCGTCTGGACAGCCAAGGATATTGATATTGATTTTGAATTATGTGGAATTGCCGGTTCACCTACCTATGTATTGGACACATTTGCACCTGAGCATCATGTTGAAAATGAAATACTAAACGGAGAGCCTGAACAGCAAGCAAAGATCGTTGCGGATAAACTTATGGATATTTTATACAAAAATAGTTGAGGATAATTCTGGGCAGTTATTGAACAAATGTTAATTATTCTGACAAAAATTAATGACTTGGAGTGTTTTTAATGGCAAAATTAGAAATTTTGTCCGACAAATGTGTTAAGTGTTTGCAATGTCTGAATGTATGCCCTTGTAATGCGATAAAAGAAGATAAAAACGTAATTTATATAGATGACAACTGTACATTATGTGGCGTTTGTATCTCAAAATGCAGTTTTAATGCGATAAGTCATGATAATTTTGTTACAAGTAAACCCGATATTGATGAATACAGAGGAATATTGATATTTGGAGAACAGAGAGACGGAAAGATACCTGGTGTTGTTCATGAATTGTTGGGGGAAGGCAAGCGATTGGCCCGACAATTGGGTACAAATGTATCGGTGGTACTACTTGGAATTAATACTGATAAAATGATAAGAGAACTTTTTGCATTTGGTGCAGATATAGTTTTTCAAATAGATCATCCGCTTTTGGAATACTTCAATGATGAACTGTATGCGGACATAATTACACAGGTTGTACTTCAAAATAAACCGGAGATTTTTCTAATAGGTGCAACCACATATGGAAGTTCATTGGCGCCACGCATAGCATCCAGGCTGAATACGGGTCTTACTGCCGATTGCACTTGCTTGGAGGTTGACGTTGAAAAGAGGTTGTTAAAGCAAACCAGACCCGCTTTTGGCGGAAATTTGATGGCTACAATAATTTGTCCGAACCGCAGACCACAAATGTGTACGGTGCGGCCTAAGGTAATGAGACCTGTAGAGCCTGATTTTGACAGGGTTGGACAAATTATAAGGCCCGATGTTGTTATTTCTCAGAACTTAAAGGTTAAAAAAATAGGTTTTATCAAGAATAAAGTTCAGAAAGTTAATTTGGCTGATGCAGATGTTATTGTGTCAGCCGGCAGGGGAATTCAGAAACCTCAGAATCTTGAACTAATTAGAGAATTTGCAGATTGCCTGGGCGCGGCAGTCGGAGCATCAAGGGCATTGGTGGATGCCGGGTGGATTGAATACAGTCATCAGATTGGACAGACAGGTATAAGTGTCAGGCCTAAAATTTATATTGCTTGCGGAATTTCGGGTGCAATACAGCACTTGGCGGGTATGATGTCGGCTAAATACATAATTGCAATTAACAAAGATCCGAATGCACCAATATTTAAAGTTGCAAATTTGGGTATAGTCGGCGAAATAGAGCGAATTGTTCCGGCACTTATAAAGGAAATGAAAAACAGGAAACAGCAATACATAACTTGTTAGTTGTTTTGACAGAGGTTATCCGGAGGTTTATATGTTAAGGATTGAAGAAGCAAAAGAAATTGTATTGAATAGTGTGGTAAAAGTAGATTCAGAAGTGGTAGATATAACATCTTCGTTAAACAGAATCCTTGCATGCGATATATATTCGGATATTGACCTGCCTGTTTTTGACAATTCAGCTATGGATGGTTATGCAGTTATTTCATCCGAACTTAAAGGAGCATCCTCTGAACAGCCTGTATGTCTTGAGATAGTTGGAGAAATCCCTGCAGGATATACTTATTGTGGCAGATTGAAGAATGGAAGCGCTATAAAAATAATGACCGGTGCTCCGATTCCTGAAGGAGCTGACGCAGTTGTTCCAATTGAGTATACAAAAGCGGAAGGCAAACTGGTAAAAGTGTTTCGCGGCGTAAAAGAGAAAGAGAATATCAGATACAAAGGTGAAGATGTAACACGGGGAAAGGTAGTAATTGCGAAAGGCAAAAAATTATCCCCGGTTGATATAGGAATGCTTGCCGCACAGAATCTTCATACTGTCAGTGTTGCCAAAGCACCCAGTGTGAGTATATTGGCCACTGGAGATGAAATTATCGATATAGGAGAGGAATTGTCACCGGGTAAAATAAGAGATATTAATAGTTACAGTTTATATGCGAGTGTCATTAAATATGGGGGAATACCTGTAAGACTAGGTATTGCCAAGGACAATAAAGATGCGATATGTAAAAGTATTGAAAAAGGCTTAAATTCGGACATACTTTTAATTTCCGGAGGAGTATCTGTCGGAGACTATGATTTTGTGAAAGAAGTATTAATAGAAAAGGGAGTAAATATAAAATTTTGGAAGGTTGCCATTAAACCTGGGAAACCGACACTTTTTGGAGTTAAGGGAAATACGTTGGTATTTGGATTGCCCGGCAATCCGATTTCTACATTGGTAACCTTTAGAGAGTTTGTATTACCTGCTATGTTTAAAATGCAGGGACGGATAGATAACCCAGTTGTCGAACGATATGCAGTTTTAGAGAGTGACATATCTGTAAAATCCGGACGAAGACATTACATTATGGGGCGCATTTGTTACAGGGACGGGACATATTTTACGAAACCTGTTGGAATTCAGAGCTCCGGTGCACTTAATTCGATGCTGCAATCCAATTGTTTGATAGTTGTACCGGAAGATACAGCTCAAATTAAAAGCGGTGAACGAGTTTTAGTGCAATTATTGGACGAATAAGGAGTAATTGGAATGGTACCGATAGTTTCAGTAGTTGGAAAGAGCAATAGCGGAAAGACTACCCTGATAGAAAAATTAATTCCTATTTTAAAAGAAAAGGGATATAAAGTGGGTGCCATAAAGCATGATGCTCATAAATTCGATATAGACCATGAAGGAAAAGATACTTGGAGAATGGCCAGGTCTGGGGCAAATACAGTTGTAATAACTTCTATGGAAAAGATAGCTATGATTAAAAATATTGATTGTGAAAAAAACTTGAACGAAATAGCACAATGGCTGTTTACAGATGTTGATATCATTATAACTGAAGGTTATAAAAGTATGGATAAACCTAAAATAGAGGTTATACGGTTTGATAATCCTATAACCTCTGCGGATAATAACCTTATTGCATTAGTTGATAATTTTGCTGATGAAAAGTCTTTCGAGCTGCCGGAAGGCTTTGATAATATTAAGTTGTTCCGTTTTAAAGATATAGAGAAAATTGCCGATTTTATTATTCAAAAATTTTTATGCAAAGATTCATCAAAAAGATGAAGTTTAGCTTGAGGTATACGGGGTGATGAAAATTTTAATTGATAAATATGGGCGCAAAATTGATTATCTGAGAATTTCAGTAACTGACAGATGCAATTTAAGATGCATATACTGTATTCCCCAATGCGGTGTAACTCAAGCAATGGAAGAAGATATGCTGAATATAAGAGAAATTGCAAGTTTTGTTAAGGTAGCATTTTTACATGGTATAAGGAAAATAAAAATAACCGGAGGAGAGCCATTACTAAGAAAAGATATAGTATCTTTAATTTCTTCTATAAAAGAAATTGATTCAGCCATAGACATATCAATGACCACTAATGGAGTTTTGATAAAAAAATTTGCATCGGAATTAAAAAAAGCAGGACTTAAAAGATTAAACATAAGCTTAGACTCATTATGCTCAGATAAATATAAGAAAATTACAAAGTACGGAGAACTCAAAGATGTGCTGACAGGCATTGAAAAGGCGATAGAATTGGGATTTTTTCAGATTAAGGTAAACACTGTCATTATAAGGGGTATTAACTTTGAAGAGATATTGGACTTTGTTCACTTTTCCATGCAAACCGGAATTATCGTTAAATTTATAGAATATATGCCGACAAAAAACAGTCTTGACGGGTATGCAAGAAAGTTTGTATCTGCCGATGAAATGAAATTACTATGTAATGAGGCTTACAGCCTTTTGCCGACAGTAGTGGAAGGAAACGGACCGGCAAAATATTATGCAATATCTGGTACAAATGGGATTATCGGGTTTATTAGTCCACTAAGCCGTAAGTTTTGTTCTGACTGTAATAGAATAAGGTTGACATGTGACGGAAGACTTGTTTCGTGTCTGTATGCACAGGAATCGATTGATATTAAAAACAGTCTTAGAAATGGGCAAAATATTGACGAGGTTGCTAAACTGTTATTTAGAGCAATTGCAAGCAAACCGGCAAGCCATAGTTTGATTGTTGAAGATAGACAAATGGATTTCTGTTCAATGATGAGAATAGGAGGATAAAATTTGACAGAAGAATTGAGCCACTTGGATACGGAAGGCAAAGCAAAAATGGTGGATGTTTCGAATAAAGAGCCTTCATTCAGAGAAGCTGTTGCACAGGCTTCGATAGAGATGTCAGAGCAGCTTATTGAGTTGGTTAAATCAAATAAAGTTGCCAAAGGAGATATTTTTAGTGTGTCAAAATGTGCGGGCATTATGGCTGCAAAACAGACAAGCATGTTGATACCTCTTTGCCATCAAATACCTTTGGATAAAGTAGAATTGGATTTCTACATTGAAAATAACCGTATTGTTATCAGAAGTTTTGCCAGGGCATATTCTAAAACCGGAGTTGAAATGGAGGCATTAACTGCGGCATCTGTTGCGGCATTGACAATATATGATATGTGTAAAGCAGTGGATAAAAGCATAGTTATTTCAGAAATTAAGCTACTTAAAAAGGTTGGCGGCAAAAGTGGGGAATTTTGCAGGGAAGATTTAAGTAGATGAACTGTATTGCTAAGTTATCAACTTTTAAAACCGATCAATTGCAAATGATATTAAACCAGTGAAGGCAAAAAAAGGAATGTTATATAGTATCAAAGAAATATACACAAAGGATATGTAAATTTTAAGATAAGAAAGAGAGGAAGTCCAAAGTGGTTGGAAGGGTCTACTCATTGAATATAAGCAAGGTTAAAGGAACTACAAAGCATCCTGTTGCTGAGATAGAAGCAATTGCAAATTATGGTTTTGAAGGCGACGCACATTCAGGAAATCATATAAGGCAAATTAGTCTTCTTTCTATAGAAAGTATTATGAAACAGAACAGTATCAACCGGGATAATAAAATTGATTTAGTCCTGAAACCGGGTGATTATGCAGAAAATATTACCACACAGGGTATCGATTTGGGGAAACTTGAAATAGGTGATTCTCTGTTGATTGGTAAAGATGTAGAATTGAAAGTATCAAAAATAGGTAAGGAATGCCATAATAAATGTGAGATATTTAAGAAAGTTAATAACTGTATAATGCCAAAACAAGGTTTATTCGCTGTCGTAGAAAAATCCGGCAGAATAAAAATAGGTGATGAAATAAGGGTGAGAAAATGCTTAAAATAGCAGTAGTAACGATATCCGACAGTGTATCGAGGGGTCAAAGGGAAAGTATCAGTGACAAAGTAATTGCTGAAACGGTAAAAAGTATCGGCATAGTTAACAGTCACATAACAATTCCGGATGAATTGGATACAATAGCAGAATGTTTGAGGGATTTAGCGGATAGTGGAAATGTGGATATTATATTGACAACAGGAGGGACCGGATTGAGTCCCAGGGATGTTACTCCTGAAGCTACATATAAGGTGATTGACAGAGAAATTGCCGGTATTGCCGAAAAAATGAGAATGGAAACTTCAAAGTATTCGCCAAATGCCATATTATCGCGAGCAGTTGCCGGAACCAGGAAAGATACGCTCATTATAAATCTTCCCGGAAGTCCGAAAGCAGTAAAGGAATGTTTAGAAGCAATCTTGCCCGTTTTAGTGCATGCAGTTGATGTTATCAAAGGAAGAGTGGTAAGATGTGGAGGGTAGCTATTAACTAATGGAGTCAGGACCTTTGAAAATTGTTGTGCAGTATCGGTTATAAGAATACCTAGCTATATCGAACAGGAAAAATAATAGCTTTTACCCTTCAGTTTTCTCGATGTTGTTTACTATTGATAGTTTTTGATTAGCTGTTCTCAATCGTAAATAATATGGGGATAGAACCCCGAGAGTTTGTAAGCGTCAAATATACCATCACATAGTATAACAGTTGCGAAGTTGATACAATCACAATAAATACAGTTGAAAAAGTTGAAAAAGTAAGCAAACTTTTTCAACCAGAAACGGAGTGATTGTATGGACACACAAAAAGTAGCGGCAGAGTACCGATTGTCGCAATGGGCACAAGTGATACAGGCACAGCAGGAAAGCGGGCAAAGTGTCAAGGATTTCTGTAAGACGGCAGGGATAAGCAGAAACGCATACTTTTACTGGCAGAAGAAGTTGCGGAAGGCTGCTTGTACAGAGTTTTCAAAAACGGAAGAACCCAGTAATATTGTGCCGAGTGGATGGATGCAACTTACGCCGAAACAGGCGCAACACGCAAAAGAAACGTTGGGCATTGAAATTAACGGCTGTCATGTTGCTGTGAATGATGAAACAGATCTTGAACTGCTGAAAAAAGTCTGCAGGGTATTGAGGTCGCTATGATAAGATGGAATGACAAACCAGTTTATCTCTGCTGCGGATACACAGATATGAGAAAATCCATAAATGGCCTGATGTCGCTTGTACAGGAGAGTTTTTCCCTTGACCCGTTTGCAGACGCATTGTTTGTGTTCTGCAACCGTAACCGGAACAGGCTTAAAATCCTCGAATGGGACGGAGACGGGTTCTGGTTGTATTTTAAGCGTTTGGAACGCGGGCGTTTTCGCTGGCCATCGGAGGGGGACAGCGCCACAATGGTTCTTGATGTGAATGAACTATCGTGTCTGATTGACGGAGCCAGGCTGGAAAAAAAGCTTAGCCGTAAGGAAGTATTTGAGCGGCAAATTTCGTAAAAAACAACGCAAAAATATTTTTAAAATGTGCCTTCGAGTAAAATTATCATAGGCAAATTTCGAAAAAAATATGGGAAGGACCCAAAATAGGTCTTCCCATAATCACGATTTTCCTGTAGTTTGTAAGTTATTGAGACAACCAAACGAAAGGAATCGTGATATGGATAGTATAACTGTTGAGAAGATAACATTCAAGGAGATAGAGAGAATATTTTTTGAAATCGGCTGTGAAGTAGCGCGAATGCTTATGCAAGCGTTTATGGAGAAATTAGACAAAGAACTTGCAGGGAGAAGAAACAAAGCCGAATACAGGCATAAAGGCACTAGAACAACCACCATAAAAACATTGATGGGAGAGGTATCCGTCAATCGGAACGTGTATAAAAGAATCAAAGAGGATGGAAGTGTCGAGCATGTATACCTGCTGGATGAGGCACTGGGGCTGGATACCATCGGGCTTGTATCTCCCAATCTTGTAGAGAAAATACTTGAACACAGCTGTGAAATGTCCTTCAGGGAAGTATCCCAAGCCGTGTCCGATTTCACGGGTCAGAGCATCAGCCACCAGGGAGTGTGGAATATAGTCCAAGCGGTTGGAGAAAAGCAAGCAGAAGCTGAGAAGCGCTTGATAAAGGCATATGAGAATAATGAGTTATCAGGGAGGAAGAAAGTGCCCATATTGTTTGAAGAAGCAGATGGGTTGTGGCTTTCGATGCAAGGCAAGAGCAGGGAAAATTCCTCCAAAGGCAAAAAAGAACTCAAGGTAGGAGTGGTATACGAGGGCTGGGGAAAAAGGTATCCTTCATCCAAAGAGTACAAAACGGTTGAAAAAACAGCCTTTGCCGGATATATGAAGCCGGAGGAATTTAAAGCACTCAGGGATGCAGTAGTAGCAGAAAAATACAATGTGGATGAAATCGTGTATCGGATATTAAATGGGGATGGAGCGTCCTGGATCAGACAGGGTGATGATTTGGAAACAAATATATTCCAGCTGGATTCTTACCATCTTGCGAAGAGTGTGGTGAGGAATGTATATGACAAACAAGCGAGAAGGCATATCATGAGGTGGCTTAAGGCAGGAGAATTTGAAAAAGCCTTCAAGAAGATCGAGGAATTAAAATATGCATGTGGCGGGGTAGAAAGTGAAGTAAAAAAGCTTACCATTTTGGAGAATTATATAAAAAACAATATAGATGGGATTGTGCTTTACAAAGAGAGGGAGGATATACGACTGCCCAAAGCTCCTGAAGGTATTGAATACAGGAATTTGGGGACGATGGAAAGGAATGTAGGCATATTTGCAAAACGAATGAAAGGAGCAAAAAGCTGGAGTGAAAAAGGAGCTACTAATTTATGAAAAATCATAGCATTAAAGATGGGAAAAGGCTTTAAGGATAAGATAGCAGCACTTGTGTCTGGGAAACTGTCAGAGAAGGTCACGGAACGGTTTTCGGAGGTTATAAGGATAACAAAGACATCTGTGAATCGGGCGGTGAGGAAATCGGTATATCCAATGCATCGTGGAGAAATACCATTTTCCAACAGCAAGGTAACGAATGGGAGGAAAGCAATACGAAGCATGTTTGATTTAAAGCCGTTTAGTGAGATGGTATACAGATAGTATTTACCAAAAAGCTTGCTTTTTTAGCAGATTCCCGAGGCAAAAGATGTTGGAATTTGCATATAGCAGTCCGGCGTCCGCCATGCTATACTTGGGAAGACGAGGATGAAGGAAGAAATGAAGCTTGCTTCTTCCCTTCATCCCTCGGCAAAAAGAATAAAAGCATGGCGGAACGGGTATATCAAGGCACTGTGGAATAAATGGGAGGGTGCCCGGCTCTGCCGGGAGGGAAACCGTTTATGCCGCAAAAGGCCTTGATATACCCGTTAGACGGACGGATGTGATATTAGTCATACCGTGGACAGTTATTTGCTTTAGAGGTTTTACATGCAAAAATGCGAAAATGTTTTCACCTTTTTTGAGGATGGTATAAATATACAAAATAGCCTTTAACCTACAACTACAAGGAAAAGAAAAGTTTGCCCACGTTTACTTGACACGAACGGATAGATACAAAGCTGAAATAATTACGGCGGAAAAAATGGTAAACTTGTAATAGCACTAGATGCAATGCCTGCCAATACTGCGGATGAGACCAAGATGGGTGAATTGCTGGACAAAGCAGATGAAGACGGCTTCCATGTTGATAAATTATATGGGGATACTGCATATTCTGACTGGGATGAGATGAAAAAGCGTGAAGGCGAAACTAAGTTTTATGTCAAGGTAAGAAATGCAGTCAACAAGGATGGTATGTTCACAAAAGATGAGTTTAGTATCGATCTCGAAGAAGGAAAAATTACGTGTCCTGAGGGAAACGTGGCAGTTTTTGGCCCGGACAGAGAGATAAAGGATTCCGGATTACCAGTTAGCTTCAATGAAGAAATCTGTAAGGATTGTCCATTAAGGGATAAATGCACAAAAAGCAAAACAGGGCGGACAGTTACAATCAATAAAAACGAAAAGGATATTTTAAATGCAAAAAATGAACAAAGGACAGATGAATTTAAAGAAGATTATTCCAAGCGGGCAAATGGCGAGCGAACAATCTCGGAGCTTACAAAATACGGTGGTAGGCAAGGAAGATATATTGGTTTGCATAAGACAAAGTGGCAGATATTGATGGCAGCGATAAACAACAACGTCAAAAAGCTCATGTCGTTCATTAATAATACTGAAAAACGGAAAAAATCACAAATAGAGGGCGTTTTATGCCCAAACGGAACATGAAAATGACAAATTGAAGGAAAATAGGGTGGGAAAACGCTCAGAAACAGCGATATTTAAGGATACATAAGCTCCGACGTAGAAATAGTTGTAGATTATAGGTAAACTCAAATTGTCGGATTGCAGGTGCTATGCCAAATCGGGTGTTTCCGAGTGGACTCCTAGGAGTAACTGCTTTAAGATATATTATATAGTTTTGAAATTCTAAGAAAATCAAAGCTATATAAAAGAAATTCAATATTTATTGAGATAGGAGATAGATAGATGACAGGGATAATATTAGCTGGAGGAAAGAATAGTAGAATGGGTAGAAAAAAAGCCTTTATAAATGTAGAAGGGAACACAATTATTGATAGAATATTAGCTATTTTTAAAGAAGTTTTTTTAGAAGTTATAATTGTTTCGAATACACCTGAAGATTTTTCTTATACTGGTTTAAAAGTTGTTACGGATATAATTCCTGATAAGGGTCCGCTTGGGGGCTTGTATACAGGTCTTGTTAATATGAAGTATGAACGATGCTTTGTTGTGGCGTGTGATATGCCTTATATAAGCAAATCACTTGTGAAATATATTATTGATATTCCAAGATACGATATTATTGTTCCTAAAATTGATGGTCTTTACGAACCTCTATTTGCTTGCTATTCAAGAAGGTGTGCAAATTTAGCAAAAAGACAGATGGAAGAAGGTAATTTAAGGATAACTGACATTTATTCATATTTTACTGTAAAAGAAATTTATGAGGATGAAATAAGAAAATTTGATAGTAGTATGAGATCGCTTGTAAATATTAATACTCCCGAGGATGTTTTTGGCAAGTACAAATTCAAGCATTCCGGAACTTAATTTTTCAAGCACCCTGGGTAAGTTGTAAAATTAATTGCCCAAACATGATAAAAAAGAAGTGACTCAA
>NZ_DAORXT010000045.1:0-22476 GCF_035371925.1 Acetivibrio sp.
AATCTGTTCTTTTGTAGCATTCTGATTCATAACGATAATCATAGTAAAAACCTCCATATATCATTATTTTTTACTTTTTCGTTTAATTTAAAAGGTAAAATAAAAGCTCGGGACATCGAGTACCTTCGCTTTTGCCTCTTTCATTTCGTTCCAAGAGGCCAAATAAAAACTCCTCATCCCTTGTTTTTAAGGGACGAGGAGTGTATTTTCCACGCGGTACCACCCAAATTGGCATATTGCCCACTCATTATTGTACGGGATTACATAAAGTTATCCGATACAACCTTTCTTTTAACGGTGAAAGCTCCGGTTAAGCCTACTTTAGCGGTATAATCCGCTTTTCAGCCAACAGCTCAGGCGGTGAACTTCAATTATACTCCTTTTACCGGGCTCGCACCGTCCCCGGCTCGCTTAAAAAGAATATATAACTTACTTTACCCCATCATTGCCTTTATTATCAATTATTTTACTGTTACCAATTATTTTATCACTTAGCAGGATTTCAGTCAATAATAAATTTAATAAAATTCTAGAATTTACAAGCAAGTATATACGCCATCATCTTTTAGCTTTAAATTGAGAAAATATTCGCTTCCGTCAGCATCCCAGCCTTTTATGACGACTTCTTTGCCGTCCGGCGATACTGACTCGATGAAAGTCGAATGGGATTTTTTTGACCAAAGCATACTTCTGTCTTTGTCATAGCCCCACAAACCGGTGTCAATGCTTTCAAAATCAATGGCATTTATATTGGTAACGGACTCATCGCTAAATGTGTATGCAAAAATGTGGGCCTTATGTTGATTAACTTCAAAATTTCTTACGTATGTATAAAGAACCGGTTTGTTATTAATATTTATTACACGATAAAATTCCAAATCGTAAGGCATGCAGTTTTCTATCATGAATACACTGTTGCCGGGGTAGTATTGAAATACTTTCCATGTGCTTCTTCCCGAAATTCCGAAGTCTTCCGGAGCTTGCCTGTATTCAATTATTCTCGAATCATTATTTTCATGTATGCAAATCCAGTCCGAAAGCTTTGAAATACTCTCACTTGGGATATCTTGAGGGTCTGATTTCCTTAATAACTCTACTAATAGGGCTAGTGCATCTTCAGTATATTTTTCACTTTCTGTTGACGGTTCTTTGGCTTTATCCAATAAATTTTTTATTTCCGAAAGATTGCTTGTGCTTTGAATATTGGGATTCTGTACACTTAATAATTTTTGGCAGCCTGCTAAAAAAGTGACTATCAAACAGGTTAATATTATCGGGAGTATTTTTTTCATAAATGCTTTTCATTCCTTTGCCTTAGTATTACAGTATTACATTTCTTAATTGGTTTATATTGATATTTAAATATCAACATCAATATATAACAATAGCACATAGGTGTCAATATTTTAAGTTGTTTTTCCGAAAAATATGATATGATACTTAAAATAATTTGATGGTAAGTTTTGCAGAAAAATTCCGGTTGTTTTAAAATGTTCAACCTAGACTACATAATTTATAAATTAAAAAACTTCATAAAGATGTTGTAAATTATACTTTTTTGGTATAATATTAAGATATAGCATTTCACTTCTTGTTTTTTTGATTTCATATCGGAAAGGTTGAAATATTTATGGTGAGTCCAATTCAAAAGCATACTTCTTGTTCGAAGGATTGAATTCTATGCAGAAAATTCACAATAAGGAGGTTTTTCTGATGGAAGGCATGCAGATTGTTGTATTTAGTCTAAACGATGAGATTTGTGGAGTTGACACCAGCCAAGTAAAAGAGATTGTCAAGTATGAAGAAGTTTCAAAGATGCCCAGGATGCCTAAATTTATTGATGGTGTTATTAATCTTAGGGGAAAAGTGGTTCCGATTGTCAACCTCAATAAAAGGTTTAGACTGGGGGATATGGAGGTTGGCAAAAAGACCAAGATAATAATTACAGACATTGAAGACAAGCTTATAGGCTTTGTGGTGAATGATGTTTTTGAGATAATTAGGTTGTCTGCCGATGATATAGAGCCAACACCCGATATTATCAAGAAGGTGTATAATGACTATCTTAAGTGCGTTGGGAAAAAGGATGGCAAGTTAATCTCCATTCTGGACTTGAGTATTATATTGACTGACAGTGAGATAGGAGAACTTGAAGAGCATAATGATAAAGATGAGAATGACGTAAATTGCGACAGTGAGGATAATGACAGTGATGATTTACAGCCCGATAAAGATGATAATGCGGATAAACCGGATGAAAATACGGAAGACACGGAAACATGCGAAGCATAGAATTTGAAGTATGTTTGGTTTACAGCACTCCTTTGCAAAAAATAAAAGCGCATACACTAAATTTCCTTGTATGCGCTTCTGCTTTGCCTAAAAAGTAGGTTTTTTGCTTCAACCAAAGCGGGTAAGTCTATTCTTTTATACATTAAATCTAAAGAGAGTAACGTCGCCGTCCTGCATAACGTAGTCTTTACCTTCGGAACGCACAAGCCCTTTTTCTTTGGCAAGGTTGTATGAACCAAGCCTTATAAGGTCTTCATAGGCAACGACTTCAGCCCTTATAAAGCCCCTTTCAAAGTCACTGTGAATTTTTCCGGCTGCCTGGGGAGCCTTTGTGCCTTTGACTATGGTCCATGCCCTGACTTCCTGAGGTCCGGCAGTGAGAAAACTGATAAGTCCTAAAAGCTTGTAGCTTGCTTTTATCAGACGGTCAAGCCCCGACTCGGAAAGCCCTAATTCTTTTAAAAATTCTGCTTTTTCATCGTCATCCAGTTGAGCAATTTCTTCTTCAATTTTTGCACATATAACCATTACTTCAGAGCCCTCGTTTTTTGCATGGTTAACGAGCTCTTCCAACAGAGGATTGGAATTTTCGGAGTTTATGCCATCCTCAGAAACATTTGCTGCGTACAATACAGGTTTTGATGTCAGAAGAAAGAGCTGGTCTGCAAGCTTTTTCTCTTCATCGCTAAAGCTCATGGAGCGCACAGGTTTGCCTGCTTCAAGGGTCTTCATGATACGCTCATAGAGATCCAATTCCACTTGATACTTTTTATCTCCGGACTTTAGCATCTTGCGTGTTCTGTCTATTCTTCTTTCCATTACTTCCATGTCTGCAAGAATGAGCTCCATTTCAATGGTTTCCACATCGCGGACAGGACCTACGGAACCTTCCACATGCACAATATTGCTGTCTTCAAAGCAACGGACGACATGGACTATTGCGTCAACCTCCCTTATGTGGGACAAAAACTTGTTGCCAAGACCTTCACCTTTGCTTGCACCTTTTACAAGACCGGCTATATCCACGAATTCTATGGTAGTAGGTGTGACTTTTTCCGGATTATACATTTCTGCAAGCTTGTCAAGCCTTTCATCGGGCACGGCCACAATTCCTACATTTGGCTCAATTGTACAAAAAGGATAGTTTGCGGATTCTGCACCGGCTTTTGTTATGGCATTAAAAAGAGTACTTTTTCCTACATTAGGCAGTCCTACAATTCCCAATTTCATTTCAAACATCTGTCCTTTCGTATATTTCTAACCTATACAGGCTAAATCTTCTTAAAAAGTGAAATTCACAAAATAATATTATATAGTATTTGAAATTTCAATGCAATAAACCGAATTTAAGATAAAGTGGCCGAAAATCGCTTCGGCAGCAATTTTTTAAGTACATTATATATGACAAAGGATACGCCTATTGTATAAATGGGGTGAAGAGGAAAAACATATCTGGAGTTTCCTTCAAGCACAAACATCATTGCATTAAAGTAAAGGAAAATAAGAAGGATAAATGTGGTAAAGTCTATTTTTCTTTGGCGGATAAACCTTATCACTGCATATATAATAAATATGAAAAGTACGATGTAAAAAGGCCTGTACAAGAGCTTTTCAAGCTTTACAGCCTTGGACGTTATCGGATGCCATTGGTTGATACCTATGGTCAACGCCCACATTATATCATCGGTTTTGTACCAGTATGAATTAGCAATACGTAGAAATGCCAGCTCAACAAACCTTTTGGGGTTTTCCTTTATCCACTCTCTGGCAAGTTGCTTGCCGAGTTTGTGGATTGCCAATTCATCAAATCCTTCTTCGGTTTTGTACTTTAGCATCGGACTGTCAGGGTATTTAAAGGGGTCGCTCCATGAGCCGATTGCATAATCGTTGTTATTTACATAAAAAACGTAGCCGCCATTGGTTGAGAAAATCGGTTCGCCGAAAACGATATAATTTCTTATTATCCATGGACTTATTACCAATGCCACTGAAACTGCAAAGGCAGCGACATACTTGATTTTATGCTTTAGCCCCACATCTTTTCGGATAAATTCATAGAGGACAAATATTGACGGAATAAACACTCCGATAGGTCTTACAAGGGTTAGATAACCAATCAGAAGTCCTATGACAAAAGGATTGTTTTTGTTGAAATACAAATAAATAGAAAGCATTAAAAGCGCGGAGAATAAAATTTCCGAGCATATGATGCTATTGTATGCTATTGCCAAGGGTGACAAAGCATAAATAAGCAGGGTCAAAAGGGCAATTTTGTTACCGAAAAACTTGTCGGCAAGCTTGTATGTCAAAAACATGATAAGAGTGGAAAGCACAATGTTAAACAGCTTTGCCACTAAAAAGTCCGCACCGAATATGAAGTAGAGGATTGCCAAAGTCCCGGGATAGCCTATGGGCCTAAAAGCTGTAGGAAATCCGGGTCTTCCGGTGTAATAGGGATAAATTCCGTTTAGAAAGCCTTTGCCTTCCGCAATTTCCTTTCCCTTGACATGGTACCACATAAAATCGGTTTCAGGGTATGTAGGCATGGCAAAAATCCATATAAGTCTTAATATTACACCTATAAATATTATGACAAGATATTTGTTTCTTTTGATGTAATCTATAAACTTGGAAATCATATCTTCTCCTTTAAATTCTCCTTTGTATTTTTGACTGTTTGCTATCTGTCGGTTGTTAATTGTTGTGTCGACCCCACAATGTACATTGTACTTTTGATAAACATTCCGTGTCAAGGATTATTGCATAATTAAGAATGAAAACAATATAAAGCATAATTGGTTTATAAAATTAATAACATTTATAAAATTTCACTTGCATTTTTAGTATTTTCCATGCTACAATTATTTTAAGATTAGATGAGATGAGTTTTAGTTTGAAGAGAAGAGATGAGAAGAGACGAGACGAGGAGTACAAATTCTTTTGTATCATATCGCCGGATTCTTCTATCCGGCGTTATTTAGTTTAGTCTGCTCTCATGTCTTCCTTAGAAATAAGGAGGAGTCGGAATGTTTTACCCAACCTTGGACGAAGTTAAATCAATGGCAAAGGATTATAATATCATACCAGTTACAATGGAAGTATACGCTGACATGGAAACTCCTATCAGCTTGTTTAAAAGGTTTGAGGAAAGCAGTTACTGTTTTCTGTTAGAGAGCGTCGAGGGTGGCGAAAAGTGGGCCAGATACTCCATTATCGGCAAAAATCCGTTCCTTATTGTAAAAAGCTATAAAAACAAAACCATTATCAAAGAGAGGAACGGTTTTCAGAAGGAAATTGAAGGAAACCCTGTGGAAATAATAAAGGAGCTTATGGGCAAATTCAAGGGTGCAAACCTTCCAAATCTTCCGAGGTTCAATGGAGGGGCTGTGGGATATTTCGGATATGACCTTATACGCCACTATGAGAATCTCCCCAATGTCCCTGAAGATGATATGGGGCTTCCCGAAAGTCATTTTATGTTCACTGATGAAGTGCTGGTATATGACCACCTGAAGCAGAAAATACACATAATTGTAAATTTACATGTCAACGGTAATATTGAACGGGCCTATATAAGTGCAGTTGACCGGATAAAAAGCATACACAAAGAGATTATCGATACCAAATGGAAGACCGCGGACCACGCTGTTTTAGATTACAATAAAAAGGATAGCAGCTTTGAGGTAAAGAGCAATATTTCAAAAGAGGCTTTTTGCCAAAATGTCTTAAAAGCAAAACAGTATATAAAGGACGGAGACATATTTCAGGTGGTTTTGTCCCAGCGTCTGTGCGTTGAAACGAATGAAAATCCTTTTAATATATACAGGTGCTTAAGGCTTATAAATCCTTCTCCTTATATGTATTATCTTAAATTTGATGATTACAGGATAATAGGTTCTTCTCCCGAAATGCTGGCCAGGGTTGAAAACGGAATTGTGGAAACCTGCCCCATTGCAGGAACAAGGAAAAGGGGCAGGACAAAAGAAGAGGATGAGGCTTTGGAAAAAGACCTTTTGTCCGATGAAAAAGAGCTGGCAGAGCACGTGATGCTGGTAGACTTGGGAAGAAACGATATCGGAAGAGTATCGAAATACGGCACTGTAGAGGTAAAGAACCTTATGCACATTGAAAGGTATTCCCATGTAATGCATGTGGTGACCAATGTACAGGGACAGATTCGGGAGGATAAGACTCCTTTTGACGCCCTTATGTCCATTCTTCCTGCCGGTACCCTTTCCGGAGCACCAAAGGTCAGGGCCATGGAGATAATAGATGAGCTTGAGACTGTAAAGCGCGGGCCCTATGGGGGTGCCATTGGATATCTTAGCTTTAACGGTAATCTGGACAGCTGCATAACCATAAGGACAATAATATTGAAAGACGGCAAGGCTTATGTTCAGGCCGGTGCCGGCATAGTTGCGGATTCGGTTCCGGAAAAGGAGTATGAGGAATGCTACAATAAAGCAATGGCACTTCTTAAAGCTATAGAAGAGGCAGGTGAGATAAAATGAAGGACAATATATTGATTATTGATAATTATGATTCTTTTACCTACAATTTGTACCAGTATGTCGGGGAAATCAGTCCACATATTGAGGTTTTCAGAAATGACAAGATAACCTTGGAAGAAATCGAAGAGATGAATCCCTCCCATATAATAATTTCTCCCGGTCCCGGTTTCCCAAAAGATGCCGGAATATCTATTGAGGCGATAAGAAAGTTTGGCGAATATATACCCATCCTTGGGGTGTGCCTTGGACATCAGGCAATCGGAGAGGCTTTTGGAGGAAAGGTAGTGCATGCAAAGGAACTTATGCACGGGAAGGCATCGGAAGTTGAGATTGACAGGGAGTGTTTGATATTCCGTGATTTACCCGAAAAAATCCGGGTGGGAAGGTACCATTCTCTTATAGTTCAGAAGGAAGGACTTCCCGAATCTTTAAAAATCACTGCCATTACACCGGATGGGGAGATAATGGGGTTAATGCACAGAAGTTATCCGGTTTTTGGGATACAGTTTCATCCCGAGTCAATTCTTACTCCCCAAGGAAAGGCAATTTTGAGAAATTTTATTAACATAAAAAGAGTAGCGGGCTAATATTACTTTAAGAATTTAAAATGATTGGAAGAGATGAGAAGAGAGGAGAGGTCAAAATGTTGAAAAAAGCAATTTCAAAACTGGTTGAAGGAAAAAACTTGAGTGAAGCGGAGATAGTGGAGGCATTGGACTCTATAATGGAGGGTAAGGCAACACCTGCCCAGATAGGAAGCTTTATAACAGCGCTTAGAATCAAGGGAGAAACAATAGAGGAAATAACGGGATGCGCCAAGGTAATGAGAGCAAAGGCTGACAGAATACATCCCAATGTTGATTATTATATTGATACCTGCGGAACCGGAGGGGACGGAACCAATACCTTCAACATATCGACGGCATCGGCCTTTGTGGCAGCCGCAGGGGGCGTATATGTGGCAAAGCACGGAAACAGGTCGGTGTCCAGTAAAAGCGGCAGCGCGGATGTCTTGGAAGCTTTGGGTGTCAATATAGACCTTGACCCGGTTCAGGTAAAAGAGTGCATAGAGAAGGTGGGGATAGGATTTATATATGCTCCAATGTTCCATAAATGCATGAAGCACGCTGCGGGACCGAGAAAAGAATTGGGAATAAGGACAATATTCAATATACTTGGGCCTCTGACAAACCCGTCCAATGCAAAAGGGCAGGTGCTGGGGGTATTTAATCCGAATCTTACGGAAGCCGTGGCAAATGTTCTTTTAAATCTTGGAGTTGAAAGAGCTATGGTTATACATGGTATGGACGGAATGGATGAAATTACGACAACCACGTCTACCAAGGTATCGGAGGTTCGCAGCAATGAGGTTGTTATTTATGAATTGCACCCTGAAGATTACGGTTTTGCCCTTGCGTCACCGGAGGATTTGACGGGAAGGGATGCAGAGGATAATGCTGAGATAATAAAGAGGATATTTAACGGTGAAAAGGGAGCAAAAAGAGATATCGTTGTATTAAATTCAGCGGCAGCATTGTATGTAGGAAAAGCTGCATCCAGCATTGAAGAAGGAATTGACCTTGCTAAAGAAATAATTGATTCCGGAAAAGCTTTGAAAAAGGTCGATGAGCTTGTAGAGTTTACAAACTCCTTCCTAAGCTATAATGAGTTGTCGGGCTGATGCTAAAAAGCATTATCCGCTAAGAAATAAATGCAAGTTTACAAGGAGGAAAACATGATACTGGATGAAATTGTAGCGCAAAAGAGGATTCAGCTAAATAAAGATATGAGCAAAATTAGTATAGAGGGTTGGAAGCAAAAAATAAAAAGACCGGGGACTCACAAGCCTTTGGACTTTTACGGGGCTTTAAAAAACAGCGGAAATATTTCCATTATTGCCGAGGTAAAAAAGGCTTCTCCGTCAAAAGGAATCATAAAAGAGGACTTTGATCCGCTAAAAATCGCAAAGGAATATATCGAGTCTGAGATTCAGGCTATATCGGTGCTTACCGAAAGGAACTTTTTCAAAGGGGATGAAGAGTACCTTGTAAAGATTCGTCAATCCTGTCCTCTCCCAATTTTAAGAAAAGATTTTATAATCGATTTGTGGCAGGTGTATGAGTCACGGTGTATAGGGGCTGATGCAATATTGCTTATTGTATCATTGCTTTCCGATGAGGAGTTGAAAAAATTCCAGATTGTTGCAAATATACTGGGATTGCACTGCCTGGTTGAGGTTCATGATGAAAGGGAGCTGGAGAGGGCTTTGGAATCCGGTGCAAGGATAATCGGAATAAACAACAGGGATCTTAGGACCTTTGAGGTGGATTTAAAGAATACCGAAAAGCTTATGAACAGGATACCGAACGACCGGGTGGTGGTAAGCGAAAGCGGCATTAAGGGTGCTGAAGATTTAAAATATCTGAAAGAGCTCGGTGTGGATGCGGTTTTGATAGGGGAAACCTTTATGAGGGCAGAGTCCATAAGTGAAAAAATAAATGAGTTTAAAGCGGTGTGATTATGACGAAAGTTAAGATATGTGGTCTTAGAAGAAAAGAGGATATTGATTGTGTAAATCTTTATAAGCCACAATTTGCGGGCTTTGTATTTGCCGAAAGCCGCCGGAAGGTTTCGAAAGAAACAGCAAGAATGCTTATTAAAGAGCTCTTGCCACAGATTAAGTCTGTGGGGATATTTGTAAATGAAAATGAGAATGTAGTTGCGGAAATTGCGGAGTACACAGGGCTAGACTGTGTCCAGATTCATGGGGACGAGACGCCGGAATATGTAGAAAGGCTTAAAGGTTTACTTGGCAAAGCAACCAAAAAAAATATTGAAATATGGAAGGCTATTCGGGTAAAAAATAAAGAATCTCTTAAAATAATGTCCGATTTTGATGCAGATGCCTTCCTTTTGGATGCCTATGTTGAGGGAAGCTATGGAGGAGCCGGGGCTGTGTTTGACTGGCAGATTGCAAGAGACATCGCATCAAGGCACGACAGAATTATTCTTGCCGGAGGTCTTAATCCGGAAAATGTCAAGGCGGCCGTGGCAAGGGTAAAACCCTATGGAGTGGATGTCAGCAGCGGCGTTGAGACTGACGGTTTTAAGGATGTTGGCAAAATAAGGGATTTTATTAACAGAGTCAGGGAAGCGGACGAGATGCTTTAGTCCGCTTTTTTATTTGGCCTCTTGGAATGAAATCTTTCTCTTTACTTGAGAACTTTTGGATTATGTGCTAAAATTGATGCTTAAGGGGTGATATGAATGTTAATTGTGGGAATAAACGGAAGTCCGAATAAGGAAGGAAACACAAAATTTCTTATTAATACTGTACTGGAAGAGGCAAAAAGTCAAGGCGCAGAGACAATGGTTCTTGAAGTGAAGGATCTTTTAAATTCCGTAAAAAACCCTTTCTGCGTTGTTTGCAGCAGTCCCTGTTCCGGTATATGCTATAAAGGTACTAAACTGGAAGAGGCTTATGAGATTTTGAAAAAGGCTGATGCAATAGTAATGGGAAGTCCTGTATACTTTGGGAGTGTTTCGGCACAGCTTAAAGCCTTTTTTGATAAAACGAGAAAACTTAGAAGCGAAAAGGCTTTCTACAACAAATTTGCATGCGGAGTGACCGTGGGAGCATCAAAATACGGCGGGCAGGAAACTACAATGAAAGCATTGCACGATATTATGCTTGTTCACGGTATGACAATTGTTGGTGACGGATATGTTGGCGATGATTGCGGCCATCACGGTGTATGTGCGCATCAGCCTGCGGATAAAGATGAGTTTGCCGTAAAAAGGGCAAAAATACTTGGAAGAAGACTTGTAGATGTTTGCAAAAAAGCAGGTGCATAAGATATAAGATGGTTATCGGATTAAAAAACAGGGTATATATATTGCTATGACTATACTATTGATTTGGGGGCGTCTTGCCCCCGGTTTTTGTTACAATAAGTAAATTGCCGAAAATTACAATAGATTTAGAAAAAATACTAATACTTCGCCACAAAACTGCTTAAAAAATACTTAAAATTTATTTTTATTAATGTTATAATCAAGATAATAAATATTTTTTACGGATAACTGTTTTTTGATTAATATAACTTAGTTTATAATTATAGGTGTTTAAAATGATTAACAAAAGAATCAGTATTTTTACAGGACATTTTGGAAGCGGCAAGACGGAAGTGGCGGTTAATTTTGCCCTTCGACTTAGAGAACAGAATATTAATACTGCAATTGTGGATTTTGACATAGTCAATCCTTTTTTCAGGACTACTGACGTTAAACGTGAGCTTGAGTCAAAAAACATCTGGGTTGTTTCTCCTCTTTATGCAAACACAAATGTCGACGTTCCGGCACTGCCTGCAGAGATATATACATTGTTTGAAAAAAAAGAATACAATGTTGTTTTTGATGTGGGCGGCGATGACCTTGGAGCAAGAGCCTTGTCAAGATTTAAAGAGGAAATAGAAAACGACGACTATGAAATGTATTTTGTTATTAATACCAAAAGGCCTATGACTGATACTGTTGAAAAGATTGAACAGATGATTTTTGAAATCGAAAGCGCATCCCGGCTGAAAGTGTCAAAGCTTGTAAACAATACGAACCTCGTTGGCAAAACGACTGTTGAGGATGTGATTGAAGGTCATAAAATGATAAAGGAATTATCTCGAAAACTCAACATACCTGTTGCATTTGTAAGCGGCTTTCGTGAAATTGCAGATGAAGTAAGAAAGATAGAAGACATCGAAGTATTGTACTTGAACGGTCTCATTAAATTACCGTGGAATTGATGGAGGGGCTGTAATGAGTAATATGAAGTTGAGGGATTTTCTTTCCGAAGGCTCTATAATCAGGACAAAGCATTGCAATTCATCCAATTGGGTAACAAACGTCGTTTTTGCCATTAATGAAGACTGGATTGAGATTGATATCGGACTTGAAAAGGATTATATTGAAAACATAATTATGATTGGAGATACAATGAGATGCAAGTATACCAATGATGAGTATGAGTTTACATTAATCGGTTGGGTCACCAAGATAAAGCTTGATGAACCGCAGAGCATTACCATTAAAATTCACGATGTGGAGAAGTTTGCAAACAGGCGCGGAAACTATAGATATGATATTTATCTGTGTTCTGTTATTAAAAAGTCCAAGAACGATAAAAACGGCGTGTTTGCCATTATGACCAATTTGAGCCAGGGTGGGGCTGCTTTTGTTGCTAAGGAAGATATCGAAAAGGAATTGGAAGGTGCTCAGAATTCTCAAGGGGAGAAAAATTTTTACTTTGAGGTATTTATTAATCCCAAAAAGCAGATGTGTTTTGTCGGTACCGTAAAAAGGAAATCAAATAGTGCAAAGGGATTTGAATATGGTGTCAAAATTTTGGATATTGACCTTCAAAATGAAAAAATTCTGAACGAGTTGATTGATGAGCTTGAAAAAAAAGATAAAGAGCTCTATAATAAACGAAGTAGCTTTTGGTCGAAGAATAGCAAGTATAATAAATAATGGGGGATTTAAATGGCAAAGGTTATTTTTGATGAAAACAGATGCAAGGGTTGTAAATTGTGCACGACAGTTTGCCCTAAGAAGATTGTTGTTATGAATGAGGACAAATTAAACCAGAAGGGCTTTCATCCGGCAGGAGTTACTGATATGGACAAATGCATAGGATGTGCTTTTTGTGCAACGATTTGTCCTGATTGTGTCATAGAAGTTTATAAATAAGTTGTGTAAAAAAGTTTTCAATGAAACAGATTAGGGGGACTTGGAATATATGGGAGAGAAATTGTTAATGAAGGGAAACGAAGCCATTGCAGAAGCTGCTCTAAGAGCAGGATGCAGGCACTACTTCGGATACCCGATCACACCACAAACTGAAATTGCGCATTATTTGGCAAAGAAAATGCCTGAAGTTGGCGGAACTTTTATTCAGGCAGAAAGTGAAGTGGCTGCCATAAACATGGTTTACGGTGCGGCCAGCGCAGGAGCAAGGGTTTTGACTTCGTCATCCAGCCCGGGTATAAGCTTAAAGCAGGAAGGCTTGTCTTATCTTGCAGGTGCAGAGCTTCCTGCCGTTGTCGTAAACATCGTAAGATGCGGTCCGGGTCTTGGAGGAATACTGCCTGCACAGTGTGATTATTTCCAAGCTGTAAAGGGCGGAGGCCATGGTGATTACAAGATGGTTGTACTGGCGCCTTCCAGCGTTCAGGAACTGTATGAACTTACTGTGGAGGCTTTTAATATTGCCGACAGGTATAGAATTGTTTCAATGATTATGGGTGACGGAATTTTAGGACAGATGATGGAAGCTGTTGAGTTCAAAGATGTCGAGAATATAGAAAAAGTCGACAAACCTTGGGCTACTACAGGTACACAAATGAAGAGGGAGCACAATACCGTAACCTCTATTTATATTCAGCCCGAAGTGTTGGAAAAACACAACCAAAAGCTGCAGGCCAAATACAGATTGATTGAGGAAAAGGAAACCCGTGTTGAAACATACAATTGTGAGGATGCGGATATTATTGTGACAGCTTTTGGTACAGTTGCAAGAATAGTAAAGAATGTTATAAAGATGGCCCAAAAGGAAGGTATAAAGGTTGGTTTGATTAGACCTATAACCTTGTGGCCTTTCCCGGTAAAGGAATTTGAAAAATATGCTGATGTTCCGAAAGCATTCTTGTCGGTTGAGCTTAATGCAGGCCAAATGGTTGAAGATGTCAAGATGGCTGTTAACGGCAAAAGGCCTGTGTATTTCCACGGAAGAATGGGCGGAATGATACCGACACAGAAGGAAATACTGGATAAAATAAAAGAAATTTTGAATGGTTAAACGGTTTTTAAACTCTTAATGCTAGGATTTTATTTTGGAAGGGGAAGAAAAATGGATACAGTTTTTAAAAAACCACATGCTTTAGTGGATGTATCTATGCACTATTGTCCCGGATGCACTCATGGGATAGTCCATAGACTTATAGCTGAGGTTATAGATGAGCTTGGTATCGAAGGAAAGACAATAGGTATTTCACCTGTTGGATGTACCTACAACAACTATGAATATTTTAATTGCGATATGGTTCAGGCAGCCCATGGAAGAGCTCCGGCAGTTGCGACCGGTGTAAAAAGGGTCAATCCTGACAATGTCGTATTTGCCTATCAAGGAGACGGCGATTTGGCTGCAATAGGTACGGCCGAAATTGTCCATGCAGCTACAAGGGGCGAAAAAATAACTGTTATATTTGTAAACAATGCCATATACGGAATGACATCCGGACAAATGGCTCCCACTACGTTGATTAACCAGGTTACAACCACCACTCCTTTCGGTAGAAATCCGGAGCTTCACGGATATCCGATAAATGTTTGCGAACTTCTGTCCACTCTTGAGGGTGCAGTATATATAGAGAGGGTTTCTATGCATGACATAAAGAATATTATGAATGCAAAGAAAGCTATAAAGAAGGCATTTCAGGTTCAAATGGCAAACTTGGGCTTTTCAATAGTTGAAGTGTTATCCTCCTGTCCTACAAACTGGGGAATGAATCCTGTAGAAGCATTGAAATGGATACAGGAGAAGATGATTCCGGTTTACCCGTTGGGGAATTTTAAAGGCAAGGATTTGGAGGTGTAAGTTTGATGGCAGATCAGCAGATTATTATGGCAGGTTTTGGCGGACAAGGAATACTGTCGGCAGGAAGAATTCTTGCATATGCGGGAATGTTGGAAAATAAAAATGTATCATGGCTTCCGTCTTATGGTCCGGAAATGAGGGGCGGTACTGCCAATTGCAATGTTATAATTTCCGACGATGTAATCGGTTCTCCCATTTTAAATACTGCTACAACTTTGATAGTTATGAACGGTCCATCCCTTGACAAGTTTGAAAAGACGGTGGAGAGCGGAGGAATAATTATTAAAGACAGCTCCTTAGTTCAAAGGGAACCGGAAAGGCAGGACGTAAAGGTTTACGGTGTACCTGCCACCGAGACAGCTTTTAAGATGGGAAATCCTACTTTTGCAAATATAATTCTTTTAGGAAAGCTAATTGCCCTGACCAACATAGTGTCCAAGGAGAACTTTGAAGTTGCTCTGAAGAAAACGCTGCCCGCTAAAAAACACAACTTGATTCCCGAAGAGATGAAAGCCCTTGAGTTTGGCATGCAGTATGAATGTTAACGGTATTTTTCTAAATAGCTACGTGAATAATTTTATAAAATTTGAAACTGTTCACAAAAAGCCCCCTTATAAAAGGAGGGCTTTTTAGTATTATTTTAAAATTTGTGTTTTACACGTTAAAGAGAAGCTCGCCGTATGTCGGGAACGGCCACATTTTTGCATCAACCAGTGTTTCAAGTTTGTCGGCTACGGCACGCAGCTCATTCATTTTGGAAATCACATCATCTCTGTACATGCAGGATTTTTTGAATGTATCCCCGGTAAAATGTGCTGCCTTGCCGGTTGCTTCTTCAAGAGCAATCAAATTCTTTTTGAGGGTGGAGAGTAGTAGGGACACTTCCTGTAAAAGCTCTGCCTGGACACTGGTATCGGCGTTAACTCCAGATGATTTAACAGAGTTTATCGAATCGGCAAGCTTTGTAATATAGGCTATAACAGCGGGTATAATATCCCGTTTGGTCATTTCTATCATGGTTAATGCCTCGATATTAATTGTTTTAATATAGTTTTCAAGGAATATTTCGTATCTGGAGTGCAGCTCCGTACTATTTAAAACTTTATGTTTTTCAAATACACGAATACTCTTTTCGTCAATTAGTGCTTTTGTTGCCTCAACAGTTGAACGTATATTTGGAAGGCCTCTTCTTTTTGCTTCTTTAATCCACTCATCGGAGTAATTGTTGCCGTTGAATATTATTCTTTTGTGGTTTTGAACTATTTCCTTCAAAACCGCATGAATCTCAGCATTCAAATCTTCTGCTTTTTCAAGTCTGTCCGCTATTTGGCAGAGTTCCTCGGCAACTATGGTGTTGAGTACAAAAACGGGGCCTGCGATTGAAGCGGATGAAGGAACCATTCTAAACTCAAACTTGTTTCCGGTAAATGCAAAAGGAGAAGTTCTGTTTCTGTCGGTAGCATCTTTAGGCAGAACCGGAAGCGTTGTTACGCCGATTTTTATGGGTTTGGCCTCTTTTAAAGTTTTTGCTCCTCCGGTATTTTCAATCTGTTCAAGAATATCCGTAAGCTGTTCGCCCAGGAATATTGATATAATTGCAGGAGGTGCTTCATTAGCGCCTAAACGGTGGTCATTGCCCGCATTTGAAGCAGCGCACCTCAAAAGCTCCGGATACTCATCCACAGCCTTTATTACTGCACATAAGAATATGAGGAACTGTGCATTTTCGTGAGGTGTATGGCCGGGATCCAATAGGTTTTGACCGTCATCGGTACTCATGGACCAGTTGTTGTGCTTACCGGAACCATTAAGTCCCGCAAAAGGCTTTTCATGAAGAAGGCAAACAAAGCCGTGTCTTTGGGCAACTTTTTTAAGGACATCCATTATCAGCTGGTTGTGGTCGGTGGCAATATTTGCCGTATGGAAGATCGGGGCAATCTCATGCTGTGCAGGAGCCACCTCGTTGTGCTTTGTTTTTGCCGAAACTCCCAGTTTCCAGAGCTCCCGGTCCAATTCCTTCATAAATGCCGAGACTCTTTCTTTTAAAGTTCCGTAATAGTGGTCTTCCATTTCCTGTCCTTTTGGAGGCATTGCACCAAAAAGGGTTCGACCTGTATAGATAAGGTCTTTACGGCGGTCATGGAGTGTTTTGTCAATCAGAAAGTATTCCTGCTCGGCGCCAACTGTAGTAATTACTTTTTTGGCGGTGGTATTTCCGAGAAGTCTAAGTATTCGAAGAGCTTGTTTTGACAGTGCTTCCATAGAACGAAGAAGAGGAGTTTTTTTGTCCAATACTTCGCCGTTATATGAGCAGAAAATTGTCGGAATATAAAGAGTGTTATCCTTTACAAAAGCCGGTGATGTACAATCCCATGCAGTATATCCTCTTGCTTCGAAGGTTGCTCTCAAGCCCCCGGAAGGAAAGGATGAAGCGTCCGATTCGCCTTTTATAAGCTCTTTTCCTGAGAATTCCATTATAACTTTTCCGTCCGATGTAGGGGAAATGAAGGAATCGTGTTTTTCGGCTGTGATTCCGGTCATGGGCTGAAACCAGTGGGTATAATGGGTTGCACCTTTGTCGATTGCCCAGTCTTTCATTGCGTTTGCAACTACTTCTGCTATATCCCGATCCAAAGGAGTACCTTCATCTATGGTTTTCTTTAATGCTTTGTATGCAAGTTTGGGAAGGCGTTCTCTCATTGCAGCATCATTAAACACATTTGAACCGAAAACCTCTGTTAATGAATATGTCTGTAATTCATCATTAACCATTAATAAAAACCCCTTTCAATATATAGATAAAAACAAATTACCAAAAACTGTAATGTTCGTTTATAAGAAAAAGGCGCATCAAAAGAATCATGAAACGCCTTTTTTTGTCATTGCTTAATATTCATTGACATTAACAAAAAGACAATTTTTTATTACCAATAACTCATTTTTATTATAAATATATAATAATGGGTTTTAATAAAAATTGCAAGCTTGTTATAAAAAAATCATTTAAATATATGCATGATCCAATACCCTATGAGAGATGTACTCAATATTTTCATCTGTATAGTTCCTGTATATATGTTCGTGATTTGAAGATAATTCAAGTATACCTTCCATTCTGTGAATATGACCGTTTTCGGTTTTGATGGGAAGGCCGGTGAATCCTGAAAAATAATGGGTATGCCCGTTGTACGACGAAATACCGTAATATGCATGAATGTGAAATACTTCTATGCCAATCATATTATCCGTGTATCCTATTATTCTATGATTATGCCTGTTGGCGGCCTTTGATTCAAACTTATACCTGTGTATGTGAGGATACATGAATATGCCTCCTTAAATTCAAACTTTAGCTAAATTCCAAGACTTCTAAATATAATTTATACAAAGCAGTTAAATTTATTATTCCAATTTATGCAATGCAAATTAAGCACAAATATAAAACTGCTCTAAAAGAAACGTGTTGTTCTTAAAGAGCAGCTAAAAAATTTTATAGATTGTCAAATTGCTTTAAATTTTAGTTCTGGGCTTTGTTATTGCTGTTATTATTATCATTTTCGTTTTCAATTACAATATAGTATCTTTGGTTCATGTATTTGTCTTTTCCGGTGACTGTATAGGTTTCAATAGGATATTTATATATAATTACATCCTTTGCATAACCTATGTATGAAGTTAAAACATCACCGACTCCTATGCTGTGTTTCATATATTTGTTTAACGTCGAAATGAGACTTGGAAGCTTGTCGATATTGGCTAATGTCCCATGCTGTTCAATGAATGCCTTGATAAAGTTGATCTGATTCTTCTTTCTTTCATAGTCTCCGATAGAATGAGTAATGTTTCCCATTTCGTCGTTGCTTTGTCTGTAGCGGACAAAACCTTCGGCTTTTCTGCCGTCAAGGCGGTTCCATCCTTTGTCTATATGAATGTAAAGATCTTGGTATATATCATCATAATGCATGTCATAGGGAACGTAGATGTCAACTCCTCCAAAAAGGTCTACAATTTGAACGAAACCTTCGGGGTTTACTCTGACATAGTCATGAATTTCAATATCAAAAATTTCTTTAATCAGGCCGGACAAAAAATTCATTGAGTATGCGCCGAATTTTCCCTCATATTTCATGAATGGACCTATGTTATGGGCACAATTAATCTTATAAAAGTCCGGGTCGTTTAGCCTGTTGTTGGCCTCCAAATAGCGTTTGACTCTAGGGCTGTAGTCAATGTAGAGGTCACGGGGAATCATTATTATTTTCAGCTTTTGATTTTTTTTATCGATACTTAATATGCCTATGGTATCATACAAACCTGTTAATTTATCCTGACCGATAAACAATATATTCCTGCTTTTTTCATCCACTAATTTTTCGGGATATTTCATACCGTTTGTAAGACCTTGAAACATGTCATCGATTTGACCGGAAGGTGTAGCGTTATAGTTTTTGCCGGGTGTCGCATAAGAAATGGGTTCATAGCTTTTGACAGGAGGATATAATATATCGTTGTCTACCTCTGAACTGTCATTACCGTCACTTAAAACAAATTTTCCCAAAAGAAATACCATTCCCCCTAAAACAAACAAACTGCTCATCCAAATAAGCAGGGCTCTTTTAAAAGTCAAGTTTTTTTTCTTTGAAAAAATTTTTTTTTGACCCATTTACAAAAACTCCTTAACAATCGATTGTGTTTACAGTTTTGGTAATGAATTATCTGATCTAATTTTGTTTTAACATACTTTTAATTGTAACATATAATTGAATGTTTAGGGATAAAAATTTTAATTTTTAGGCAGATTTAAAAGAATTGTAATATTTACGTGACTCGAATGTAAAACATTGCAAATAAATGTTTGTCGAATTCAAAAAAGCTGTTTTATTTTTGCATGTTGTGGTAAAATTGGTGGTGGCAAGTACTAATTTTATTTTATCAGGGAGGTACCAAATGAAGAGTCTTAAAAACACAAAAACAATGGAAAATCTTATGAAAGCATTTGCCGGGGAATCCCAGGCGCGCACAAGGTACAACTTCTATGCTTCAGTTGCCAATAAGGAAGGTTATAAGCAAATTGAAGCTATTTTTGTTGAGACTGCCGATAACGAAAAGGAACATGCAAAAAGATTTTACAAATTTCTTCTCGAAGGTTTGAATGGTGAACTACCTGCTTCAATTATGATAAATGCAGATTATCCTGTAGCCCAGGGGACAACTCTAGAAAACCTAAAGGCAGCCGCAGACGGGGAAAATGAAGAATGGACAAAGCTTTATCCGGAATTTGCAAAGATTGCTAAAGAGGAAGGTTTTGATGAAATAGCGGCAGCTTTCACGAAGATAGCTGAAGTTGAACAAAGGCATGAAGCAAGATACAAGAAGCTGGCGGAAAATATTGAGAATAACAAGGTGTTTAATAAAGACGAAAAAGTTTTGTGGAAATGCAGAAACTGCGGTTATGTACATGAAGGAAACAGCGCACCAGAAAAGTGTCCGGCATGTGCTCATCCGAAAGCGTTTTTTGAATTATTGGCTGAAAATTATTAATAAAATAATTTATTGTTATAAAAAAAGAAGCAAATCCGGGCATTTTCCAGGATTTACTTCTTTTTTATTTCTGTAGTTTAAAATACCAGCCCCAATTTACCACCGGCCTCTTCTAAGGGATTTGGGCTTTGATAAAATCTCCGATAGAATTATTCCTCGAAGGATGTCGTTCTCACTAATTTCGGAAAAGTCGAAATTAGTATTGTCTGAAGATGTAGATGCAGGTTGATAAGACTTCTTTGTTGCCAAGGTTCTTGCTTTTAAGGTTCTATCATTACCTTTGTAGCGCAAAGAGCCTTCCGAACCATGACTGTTTTCAGAACTCGGTTCGCCCTCGGGACTAATGTAGTCTAAAGAGCCTTGACCTACTCCTTCAGAGCTAAAACTGCCTTCAAAGTTTGGACTGCTTTCAAAACCGTAATTTTTTTCTGAAACAGGTCTGCCATTTGGTCTTGGCCTTCCTCCGGTACCTAAATTGTTGGAAGTTCTTTGATTGGGCCTAGTCGCATATCTGTTGGGATTTTGATTTGTTGTATGGTATTGCGGCGTATTACCGTTATTCTGATTTTTAGATGCTTCTGCAATTGCTTCTAACATACTTAATAATAAATCTTTACTCATATTAAAACAGCTCCTTTTTTATTGAGCCTAAGAAGGCAAGACAGAGATTAAACATCGTTTTGCTTCTTTATAGACGGAGAATCGTCATGCTTACTCATTTTCGATATGCTGTCCCTCATTTGGGTGTCTGCTATCAGGTTTTGCAAATTGTAGTAGTCGAGGACACCTATTTTTCCTTCACGAAGAGCTGAAGCCAATGCTTTAGGTACTTCCGCTTCAGCTTCTACAACTTTTGCTCTCATTTCCTGTACCATTGCCTTCATTTCCTGCTCCCTTGCAACAGCCATGGCTCTTCTTTCCTCAGCTTTTGCCTGGGCAATGCGTTTGTCCGCTTCTGCCTGGTCTGTCTGGAGCTGGGCACCTATATTTCTTCCCACATCAATATCTGCAATATCGATAGAGAGTATTTCAAAGGCGGTACCTGAGTCAAGACCTTTACTTAACACAGTTTTGGATATGGCGTCAGGATTTTCGAGAACCTGCTTGTGATCTAAGGCAGAACCAACTGTGGTAACAACACCTTCACCTACACGGGCAATAATGGTTTGTTCGCCGGCACCTCCGACGAGACGGTCAATATTTGCCCTAACAGTAACTCTTGCTTTTGCCCGAAGCTCAATACCGTCTTTTGCTATCGCTGCTACAACCGGTGTTTCAATTACTTTTGGATTAACACTCATTTGGACAGCCTCAAGAACATTTCTTCCTGCAAGGTCAATTGCAGCAGCTCTTTCAAATTCCAAAGGAATATTGGCTCTTTGAGCGGCAATAAGAGCGTTTACAACTCTGTCCACGTTACCGCCGGCAAGATAGTGGGCTTCAAGCTTGTTGATCGACACATTGATACCTGCTTTTGTTGCTTTGATGAGTGGATTTATAACCCTTGAAGGCACAACTCTCCTAAGACGCATTCCTACGAGAGTGAATATGCTGACTCTGACGTTTGCGGCAAATGCAGAAATCCAAAGACCTACTGGAAAAACTGCAAAGAATAGCGAGATAAATAAAATTATGGCCCCTACAATAAGAATAAAAGCTATACTATCCATAACAAAACTCTCCCTTCATCTTTTATGATAATATTATTACATTATATAACCCTAAGGGCTATATAGCAAGTAAAAACCGGATTAATACACTAATCGATTTTTCTTACCACGATACGGCGACCTTCGACCTTGATAATTTTTACTTTTGAATCCTTTTCAATCATGTCAAACTCTGAAACAACATCAAGTTTTACTCCGTCGAACTCTGCAGTACCGGACGGGCGCAGGGGTGTTAAAGCCACACCCTCTTTGTCAAGAAAAGGTGAAAAGTCTTCGGTTCCTTCAAATCCGCTTTGCTTTTCCAGGGAATCTGTGAGTACCAGTTTTGAAAGCCGCCCTTTAGAGGCTGAGCGAAGTATTATTGCAAGGGCAATGCCCAGCACAACAAGTATTATTGCCAGAAGCACAAGAACATCCGTGAGTGTTTTAGCAGTTAACACAACACCTGCAAAGAGAAGAATCAAACCTGCAATACCCGGAAAACCAAAACCGGGGAAGAACATTTCGATTATCACAAAGGTAAAACCGAGTATAAAGCAGATTGCTGCCCAGATATCGATGTTGTAAATGAAATCAAACAATTGGAAAACCCCCTTCCGTTTAATTGAAAATTTTGCATCTTGGGATTGAACTTTGTAATACCGGAAATCCAAATTGCGGCGACGGTTTTGATGATATTAAACACTCTTAATAAGCTATACAGTTTATATTATATACTATCATATGCATTTATCACAATCAAATTTTGGTGGTTTCCTTTTATTTTTAAATTGCAAGTTTAATTGCCTTACAAAATCTTACAGAACCCTGTTTT
>NZ_DAORXT010000046.1:0-22467 GCF_035371925.1 Acetivibrio sp.
AGCCTGGCATCTTCTTTTTCAAAGATCATTTTGTTTCATTACAGGAATGCTCCTAAGATATATTCAGATAGGAATAGAAAATAACAAAGTCGTTGGAGTATTTACCAACTCTCCTTATTACAAGCTCAATGAAGGTGTAGGTGTGGGAACGGACAATCTCAGTGTAATGAATAATCTGGGGGAACCTTTGAAATACGTACTGAAGGGAAATACCTACTATATGATGAGCGATATGGAAAAACACATGCTGTTTAATATAAATAACAACTATTATGCAACTGTCTTTTTTGATATTGTTGATAACTACAAAACTACTTCATATCTTTTGATTGATTGCGAAACGGAGCAGTCTCTTTTAGGTTATTACGGCAAGCCTTCGGAGGAGCTTAGAATAAGTTACGAGAGGGAAATCTTTGATCTTGCAAATGCTGTTAGAGTAAGGAATGGATTGGAGCCCTTCGAATGGGATAATGAAATTGCAAAAGTTGCATGGGCTCACAGTAAGGACATGATAATAAACGATTTCTTTTCCCATAACAATTTGCAAGGGGAAAGTCCGTTTGACAGGATGAAGAAAGCCGGCATAACGTATTCATCTGCCGGAGAAAACATTGCTATTGGCCAGATAGATGCCATATACGCTCATGAGGCATGGATGAATTCCCCCGGGCATAGGGCAAATATACTTGGAAAATTTGAGCGCCTTGGAGTTGGAGTTTACATAGGGGATGATGAAAGGATAACCTATACTCAGAATTTCTATACCCCGAGAAACAGATAAATTTTTATAATAAAATGTTATTTTTTCGATGATTTTATGGTACAATAAGTTAATAAGAAAATCAGTTTAATTTACATAATTGCACAGAGCTTTGTTTGCAGCAATAATGAGTATATTATATTGAAAAGGGTGATTGATATGGATATCTTTGCAAAGGCAAAAGAGCTTGGAACATTGATAAGCACTTCCGATGAAATGACAAACTACAAGAAATGGGAAGCAAGCCTTGAAAAGGACCACAAAGCAAGAGCCATACTTCGTGAGTATCAATCATTGCAAACTGAAATGGTTAGAGCGGCGCATGAAGACGAGGATAAAAGTGTTATAGATGATATAAAGGCAAGACTGTTGTCAAAGTTTGACGAAGTAAACAGTTATGAGGTTACGAGAAATTACATTGAATCAAAAGAAAAATTGGACAGGCTCATAAAAAGGGTTAATGATGTACTTGTTTATTCAATTTCCGGCGAGGAGCCTTGTTCATCGAACAACTGCAGTTCGTGCAGCGGCTGCGGAACTAAATCTTGTACGTGAGGTAAGTAAAGATGGCTTCATTGACACCTATGATGCAACAGTATCTTGAAATAAAGGAACAGTACAAGGACTGTATCCTTTTTTTCAGGCTGGGAGACTTTTATGAAATGTTTTTCTCCGATGCGGAGCTGGCAGCAAGAGAACTGGAATTAACGCTTACGGGAAGGGACTGCGGCCTTGAAGAGAGAGCTCCCATGTGCGGAGTTCCTTTTCATTCGGCGGATTCGTATATTGCAAGGCTGGTTAATAAAGGCTACAAAGTGGCAATATGTGAGCAGGTTGAAGACCCTGCGCTGGCAAAGGGATTGGTAAAAAGGGATGTAATAAAGATTATTACTCCAGGTACAATGACCGATTATGCCATGCTGGATGAAAAGAAAAATAATTATCTTATGTCAATCTATAAAAACAAAACCTTTTACGGTATTGCTTGTGTGGATCTTACCACGGGAGAGTTTTTATCGACGTATATTACCTTCGGCAACACCTTCAACAAATTAATGGATGAAATAGCGAAATTCTCACCATCTGAAATTGTTGTAAACGGTGAGTTTTTTCATGATGAAGAATTGAAAAACACTCTTAGAAAGAGGTTTGATGTCTATATCTCCACCATGGAGGACGGGTTTTTTGAGAAGGATTTTTGCAAAGAGAAGGTGAGAAGTTATTTTAAAGATTATGTAATTGAAGAAAATGCTTTTGACCTTTACATAAATGCTTCCGGAGCTCTTTTGGAATACCTGGAGCAGACACAGAAGGTAAACTTGAGCCATATTCAGAGCTTTAACGTTTACAGGATTGAAGAATACATGATTTTAGACATGGCTACAAGAAGAAACCTTGAACTGACGGAGACCATGAGGGAAAAGAACAGAAAAGGCTCCCTTCTTTGGGTATTGGACAGGACAATGACTTCTATGGGCGGAAGAACATTGAGAAAGTGGATAGAGCAGCCCTTAATTAACCTGCATGATATAAAGGACAGGCTCAATGCCGTAAATGAGTTTAAAGAAAAGTTTATGGCGAGATCTGAAGTAAGAGAGCTTTTAAGGGCGGTTTACGACATAGAGAGGCTTATGTCAAAGGTTATTTTGGGAAGTGCCAATTGCCGGGATTTAATATCGATAAAGCATTCTATCGGGCAGGTGCCCTATATAAAGGAGCTTATTTCCGATTTTAAGTCGGACCTTAATGTTTTAAGCTATAATGAATTGGATACACTAACCGATGTGTATGAAATTATTGACAAGGCAATAATCGATGAGCCGCCTGTTGCAGTAAAAGAGGGCGGAATCATAAAAGAAGGCTTTAATGAAGAGGTGGATAAGCTAAGAAGTGCTTCAAAAGACGGAAAGAAGTGGATTGCACTTTTAGAGAGCAGAGAGAGGGAAAGAACCGGCATTAAAAACTTGAAAGTGGGATTCAACAAGGTTTTTGGCTACTTTATTGAAGTAACCAAATCCTACTATTCCCAAGTGCCAGATGACTATATAAGAAAGCAGACCTTGGCGAACTGCGAAAGGTACGTGACACAAGAGCTGAAGGAAATTGAAAATACCATATTAGGAGCCGAGGACAGGCTTGTAGAGCTGGAATATCAGATATTTGCAGATATAAGGAACAGGGTTGCAAATGAAATAAACAGGTTGAAATCCACGGCAAGAAGCCTTGCCAGAATAGACGCTTTATGTTCGCTGGCGGAAGTGGCAGACAGGGAATCTTACACCATGCCTGTTATAACCGATGATGATAAAATTGAAATCAAAGACGGAAGGCACCCGGTAGTGGAGAAAATGATCGGACAGGGGTCCTTTGTTCCCAATGACACCTATCTTGATATGGGTGAAAATCAAATTTCGATAATTACCGGGCCGAATATGGCGGGTAAATCTACATATATGAGACAGGTGGCACTTATTGTGCTTATGGCTCAAATGGGAAGCTTTGTTCCAGCCCAAAGTGCAAAGATAGGTATAGTTGACAGGATATTTACAAGGGTCGGTGCTTCGGATGACCTGGCTGCAGGCCAGAGTACCTTTATGGTTGAAATGTCTGAGGTTGCAAACATACTCAGCAATGCCACATCAAAGAGCCTGTTGGTGTTAGATGAAATAGGCAGGGGTACAAGCACCTATGACGGGCTAAGCATTGCATGGGCGGTAATTGAGTTTATTGACGAAAAAATTGGAGCAAGGACACTGTTTGCCACCCATTACCATGAGCTTACGGAGCTTGAAGAAAGAATTGAAGGAATAAAGAATTATTGCATATCCGTGGAGGAAAAGGGAGAAGATATAATTTTCCTGAGGAAGATATTAAGGGGCGGTGCCGACAACAGCTATGGTGTACAGGTTGCAAGGCTTGCAGGTATACCGGCTCCCGTTATCCACAGAGCAAAGGAAATACTAAAAAAATTGGAAGATGCGGATATAACCAGGAAGGAAAAACGTATTACAAGGAGAAAACAACCCATAGAAGGGCAAATTGACGTATTTACGTTTAATGCTGCCCAAAGAAGCTGTGATGAGGTTTTAAATGAGCTGAGGAGTCTTGATATTACGACCCTTACACCGTTGGATGCAATAAATGTATTGTACAATCTTCAAAAGAAGGTAAAAGGATAGAAAAAAGCAAGGAACTTAGAAAGGTTATTTATTATGGGGAAAATTGTTATACTTGATGAAAATACGGCAAATCAGATTGCCGCGGGAGAAGTGGTGGAAAGGCCGGCTTCCGTGGTAAAAGAGCTGGTTGAGAACTCCATTGATGCTAAAAGTACCAATATATCCGTGGAGATAAGCAATGGCGGAATATCCTTTATAAAGGTGGTTGACAACGGAAGCGGAATTGAAGAGGACGATATTGAAATTGCCTTTGAGAGGCATTCCACCAGCAAGATAAGAAGGGCAAGCGACCTTGAGGCAATTACCTCCCTTGGGTTTAGAGGTGAGGCTTTGGCCAGCATCGCTTCCGTTTCTACCGTTGAGGTTACTTCAAGACCCGCTCACAGGGAGTATGGAAGGTATGTAAAAATACAGGGAGGAACTCTTTTAGAGTCCAACCAGGTAGGATGCCCTGCAGGTACGACATTTATTGTAAGGGAGCTTTTTTACAATACTCCTGCAAGATTTAAGTTTTTGAAAAAAGACTCCACTGAGGCGGGATATGTTTCCGATATAGTGAGCAGGATTGCCCTTGGAAATCCTGACATTTCCTTTAGATTAATCAACAATAGGAATACCGTTATTCATACTCCGGGTAATAATGACCTTTTGAGCACCATATACAGCTTGTACGGCAAGGAAACTGCAAAAGAATGCATGGAGATTTCCTATGAGGATGAGAACGTAAAAATAAGCGGATATGCGGGAAGACCTGAAATAGCAAGGGCAAACAGGAATTATCAGTCCATATATTTAAACAGAAGATATATAAAAAACAAGATTATATCCTCTGCAATTGACGAGGCATATAAAACATATCTTATGAAAAACAAATTTGCTTTTATTGTGCTGTACATGGAGCTAAATCCGTTGTTGGTGGATGTCAATGTACATCCTACAAAAATGGAGGTAAGGTTTTCAAGGGAACAGGAGATATTTAGAGCCGTTTACCACGCCGTAAACAATGCTCTGCTTAGCAAGACCCATATAAGAAATATTTCCCTTACAGAAAGCCCGAAGAATTATTTCAAATTTGACCAGCCTTCAAAAAAGGAAGCCGATTATGTGCAGCAAAAGCTGGATACGGACAGGAAGTTTTCAGGATACAATTATGATGATTTTAAAATAAAAAACGACGATACGTTAAAACAGACATGGGAGAATTTAAGTGTTAAAGACAGCGCCAAGATTGATAATCGGAAAGATGAATATAAAGATGAATATATAAATAAAGATGAAGCCAAAAATAAGGTTGATATAAATGTTGTTAAGAAAGACAAGCCCATTGACAGTTCGAGTAAAAAGATTATTGACAGGACGCCTAATGAGGTTTTTGAGTCAGCCGGCGAGTCGATTAATGAGTCAGCCAATGAGCCGGTTGATGGGAAAATTAATGAGCCAATTGATAAGGTGAGTATAGAGCCTTATGAAATAACTTCAAAAAGCACCGATAAGGATTGCTATAATTTTTGTGAAACCGGTTATGATAATGATTTAAAAGATATCGGAAATAAACCTAAAGATAATTGTGATGATGTCGATAATAATGCTGATACCAATTATGATAAAATCCGTGCCGATAAAGATGATTTAAGTACCAAAAAGGATATTGAACAAAATATTTTTCAAAGTGCCCGGATAATTGGTCAGGTTTTCTCGACATATATTCTTCTTCAGAATGGGGACGACTTAATAATCATTGATCAACATGCCGCCCATGAAAGAATACGTTTTGAAGAGCTCAGAGAAAAGTATGCAAAAAACGAGAGCCTTGCGCAATATCTGTTGACACCGGTGGTTATAGAGCTTACAAACCAGGAAATTGCTTTTATTGAAGAAGAAAAAGAATTATTAAATAAATTTGGGTTTATTTTTGAGAGCTTTGGCAATAATTCTATTATACTTCGTTCGATACCGGTTTCGGACGTGAGTGTGGGCATTAAGGAAGCCTTTTTGGAAATTGTTGATTTTTTAATGTCAAAGGGCAAGAAATATGATAGAATTATTGAAGAAGAGGCATTATACCGTATAGCATGCAAGTCGGCGGTAAAAGCGAACAAGAAGCTTGATGAAATAGAGATAAAAGGCATTTTGGATAAGCTCAACGTACTTGAAAATCCATATACATGCCCGCATGGAAGGCCGACTGTTATTAAAATTACGAAATATGAATTTGAAAAAATGTTTAAAAGAATAGTTTAATCTGTTTTGGAGGACAAAGTTGGATAATGTAATTGTGATAATAGGTCCAACGGCTTCGGGAAAAACGAAGCTTGCTATAGAGATAGCTAAACGTGCAAACGGTGAGATAATTTCAGCAGATTCCATGCAGATTTATAAATATATGGACATAGGTACTGCCAAGCCCGATGAAGAAGAGAGAGAGGGTATAAAGCACTACCTTATTGATGAAGTGACACCGGACGAAGAGTTTAGCGTCGCAAGGTTTAAAGAGCTTTCATTAAAATATTTGGATGAAATTTTAGGTAAAGGCAAGCTTCCCATTGTTGCCGGAGGGACAGGACTTTATATTAATTCACTAATATATAATCTAGAATTCTCCGATACTATTTGTGATTGGGAGCTTAGAAATAAACTTGCGCAAGAAGCGAAGGAAAAAGGCAATGAATATCTTCACAACAAGCTCAAGGAGATTGACCCTAAAGCAGCAGAAAATATACATATGAACAATGTAAAGCGGGTAATACGTGCCATAGAAGTGTATACCTATACAAAAAAGCCCATTTCCGTTCATCAGGAGGAGTCGAGAAAAAATCCTCCGAAGCACAATTTTATATTAATAGGTATTACGATGGACAGGGAAAAGCTTTATGAGAGAATTAACAAAAGAGTGGATTTGATGCTGGAAAATGGCCTTGTCCAAGAGATCGAGAAACTTGTTGAAATGGGATACGATAAAAGTACGATTGCCATGCAAGGACTAGGCTACAAGGAAATATTGTCCTACCTAAAAGGGGAAATGACTTTAGATGAAGCAGTTGAAATTATAAAGAGAGATACAAGGCGGTATGCAAAACGCCAGATGACATGGTTTAGAAGGCTTGAAAATGTTTACTGGATAAATAAGGATGAGTTTGATAGTGATGAGAAAATAATAAAAAATATTAAATATTATCTTGAAACGTTTGGTATTTTCTTGTAGAATAAGAATAACAAAATAAATAGCAGGGTAGGATTTGTAGGTAATGAATGTTTTGATTTTGTAAGCAATAAATGTTTTATATAAAGATAAAAAAAGAGAGAAATAGAGGAGGATTATCTGTGGTGAACAAAAATAATATTAATTTACAGGACGTTTTTCTAAACCAAGTAAGAAAAGAACATATCCCGGTTACCATCTATCTTACCAACGGATTCCAATTGAAAGGTACAGTAAAAGGATTTGACAACTTTACTGTTGTACTTGACAGTGAGGGAAGGCAGCAGCTAATTTATAAACATGCAATTTCAACAATAAGCCCGATGAAAATCGTTAGCTTGATTTTCAATGACAACAGAGCGGAATAAAATATTAACAGCTATACGATAAATAGGCAAAAGCTCTGAAGCATTGTGCTTTTTAGGAGCTTTTGCCTTTTAGTCATTACATTTTTCTAAAGACTCCTATAACCTTTCCTAAAATATATAAATTGTCTCTTACTATAATCGGATCGTAAAATTTATTTGCCGGCTGTAATCTTACAAATCCTCTTTCTTTGTAAAAGGTTTTAACCGTAGCTTCATCGTCGATTAGGGCAACAACTATATCTCCGTTGTTTGCTGTAGATTGCTGTTTTACAAGGATATAATCATTATCCAAAATACCTGCCTCTATCATACTGTCACCTTGGACACGAAGCATGAAAGTCGTGGAATTTTGGACAAAATCCAAGGGCAGAGGAAAAGTATCTTCTATATTTTCAACTGCAAGAATCGGCTGACCTGCAGTTACCTTTCCAACAATAGGGACTTCAACAAGCTCCTTGCCGGAATATATGTTCTTAGATTCATCTGCTTCGGAGTTCTTTTTATTGCTGATGACTTTAAGGGCTCTAGGCTTTGAAGGGTCCTTTTTTATAAGACCTTCTTTTTTTAATTTTTCCAAGTAGCTGTGCACAGTGGATGTGGATTTAAAACCGACTGCATTGCATATTTCTCTGACAGAAGGAGGATATCCGTTCTTTTCTATTTGCTCGTTTAGAAAATCAAGAATCTTTTGCTGTTTTTCGTTTATTTTATTTTGCATAATTTTCACCTCGAATACATTTTTGTGGTGCTTAAATAAATACCATATACTTATAATATTAATACCTGTTTGACAGTATTATATCATTAATGCCAAAACAAATCAAACTAATGTTCGATATTTTTTAAATTTTATATTGACGCAAGAACGTGTGTTCGGCTATAATATCCATATAGAACATTAGTTCGGTGAGGGGTTTTTATGAAAAAGAAATATGTTTTAAAGAACAAGAGAAGATTTTTTACATTTGTTTTTTTGGTACTAATGGGTATGACGGCTGTTATAAATGGAGCTACCCGTACCTATGGATATAGGGAGCCTTCTTATGAGACAATTATAGTAAGACAAGGGGATACTCTGTGGGGTATAGCCGAAAACTACAACAAACGGGGAGATATCAGAAAGTACATATATGATGTCATGGTTTTAAACAATCTTGAAGACTGTCAGATAATTGAGGGAATGGAGCTTAAGATAATTGTTGAGTAGTTTTGACATAGCCTGTATATGCTCCCGCAAAGGCTGCATGTTAATTTTAAAAGTACTCTTTTCAAAGGAAAAGGGTACTTTTTATATTTTATAATGTATTTATTTTAAAAAAAGCTTGACTAACAACCAAATATAGCTTAAAATTGAGTGTAAAGTATTTTTGCTTTACAGGTGAACATATGGACAAAGTATATGAAGCTGCGCTTTTGCTGGACTTTTACGGACAGCTGCTTACAAAAAGGCAGTTTGAAATACTGGATCTTTATTTGAATAATGATTATTCTCTTGGAGAGATTGCAGAGCACCTTAATATAAGCAGACAGGGTGTTTATGATAACATAAAGCGCGGCAGGGCTGTGTTGGACCGCATGGAAGAAAAACTTGGCCTTGTGCATAAATTTTTGCAGCAGAAAAACAGAGCAATGGAAATACTAAAGGATATAAAAAGCATAGATATAAGCAATATGAGTGCTGAAGATGTTGAGATTTTAAAAAGGGTTGAAGAGAAAATAGAAGAAATTGCTGAGAGTTGAATATTTGATATCCTTATGGAATTGAGGTGTCACATAGTATATGGTTTTTGAAGGATTGTCGGGAAAGCTTCAGGAAGCAATGAAGAAGCTTAGGGGAAAAGGAAGAGTTACGGAAAAAGATGTAAAAGAAATGATGCGTGAGATAAAGCTTGCGCTTTTGGAGGCGGACGTTAACTTTAAAGTTGTTAAAGACTTTATTGCAAAAGTGTCCGAAAGAGCTGTGGGGCAGGATGTTTTGGAAAGCCTTACGCCGGGGCAGCAGGTAATCAAGATAGTCCATGAGGAGCTTATTAACCTTATGGGTTCTGCCAACAGCAAGGTAACCTTTGCATCAAAGCCTCCTACGGTATATATGATGGTGGGGCTCCAAGGTTCCGGTAAGACCACAACGACAGGAAAGCTGGCAAGCCTTTTGAGAAAGCAGGGCAAAAAGCCTTTGTTGGTTGCCTGTGACGTGTACAGACCTGCTGCGATAAAGCAGCTGCAGGTTGTCGGTTCACAGCTTGGGATTGAAGTATTCTCAATGGGAGACAAGACCAATCCCGTTGATATAGCAAAAGCGGCTATTGAGTTTGCAAAGTCAAGACAGTATGATCTTGTAATAATAGATACCGCCGGTCGTCTTCACATTAATGAAGAGCTTATGGAAGAGCTTCAAAACATAAAAGAAGCTGTGAGACCCCAGGAAATATTACTTGTTGTAGACTCTATGACCGGTCAGGATGCTGTAAATGTTGCAGAAAGCTTTAATGATAAATTAGGTGTTGACGGTATTATACTTACAAAGCTTGACGGAGACACCCGCGGAGGTGCGGCGCTTTCTGTCAAAGCAGTTACAGGAAAACCCATCAAGTTTATAGGTATGGGTGAAAAATTGAGTGATATTGAGCCATTTTTCCCTGACAGGATGGCATCAAGAATTCTTGGCATGGGAGATGTTTTAAGTCTTATAGAAAAAGCCCAGGAAGCCTTTGATGAGAAAAAGGCGTTGGAACTGGAAAAGAAGATGCGTACCCAGCAATTTACGTTGGACGATTTTCTGGAACAGATGCAGCAGATAAAAAAGATGGGACCCTTAAATCAGCTGCTGGGCATGATTCCCGGACTTAATGCCAATGCCTTGAAGGATGTGGAATTGGATGAAAAGAAGATGTCTCATGTTGAGGCTATTATAAAGTCCATGACCAAGGAAGAAAGAAACAACCCTTCAATAATAAACGGCAGCAGAAGGAAGAGAATTGCTGCAGGAAGCGGTACCACCGTTCAGGAGGTAAACAAGCTTCTAAAAGATTTTGAAGAAATGAAAAAGATGATGAAAATGATGACTGACATGGGTAAACGCGGTAAAAAGGGATTGAAGAAATTCCGAATGCCGTTTTAATAAACAATAGTTGTAATTATACTTGCGGGAGGTGAAAAAATGGCAGTTAAAATAAGATTAAGAAGGATGGGAGCCAAAAAGAGTCCTTTTTATAGAGTTGTTGTTGCTGATTCAAGATATCCTCGCGATGGTAGGTTTATAGAAGAAATAGGAACTTACAATCCTCTTACAGAGCCAAGCGAGATTAAGATTGATACAGAAAAAGCTCAAAAATGGCTTAAAAACGGTGCACAGCCTACAGATACTGTAAAGGCTTTGTTAAAGAAAGCCGGAATAATATCCTAATTACAAGAGCCAGTATACTTGGATTTAGGCAAATATCGACATTAAAGGTAGAATACGGGAGGTATTTATAATGAAAGAACTTCTCGAGACGATTGCCAAAGCATTGGTAGACTACCCTGAAGATGTTTATGTAAATGAAGTTGAAGGTGAAAAATCAGTTATCCTTGAATTAAAGGTATCAAAAGATGATATGGGCAAGGTAATTGGTAAACAGGGAAGGATAGCAAAGGCAATCAGGACTGTTATGAAAGCAGCAGCAGTGAAGGAAAACAAGAGAGTATCTGTGGAAATACTACAATAAAAAGGTGTGGGCAGGGGTCCGTCTCTTGTCCACATTTTTTGACTTATTACAAGAAAACTGACTAATAGATATAAATGGTGGTGTAAAGCTAGTGGTGCAATATTTGCAAATTGGGAAAATTGTAAATACACATGGTGTAAAGGGAGAGGTCCGGGCTATTCCGCTTACCGACAACCCCCTTAGGTTTAACAAGCTTAAGTGGGCCTATGTATCAAAGGAAATGTCCGATGAAATGCAAAAGTTTGATATTGTATCTGTAAAACACCACAAGAACTTCGTAATCATCAAGTTCAGTGGGATTGATGATATGAATGCTGCCGAAAAACTCAAGGAGCATTTTGTTATTATTGACAGAAAGGATGCTGTAAAGCTTCCTAAAGACACATTCTTTATTTGCGACCTCATTAATATGAATGTGTTTGACTTGGAGGGAAAGAAGCTGGGGGTACTTGTCAATGTACTTAGTACCGGAAGCAATGATGTGTATGTGGTCAGGGATGAAAATAAAAAGGAAATTTTAATACCTGCCTTAAAGTCTGTGGTTAAAGAGGTTTGCTTAGAAGAGAGTAGAATGGTGGTAGATTTGCCTCAAGGATTGATTGATGATGAAGTTTGATGTATTGACGCTTTTTCCCGAAATCTTCGATGCCGTGCTTGGTGAGAGTATTATAGGCAGAGCCCGGAAAAATAACATAATAGAAATCAACACTATAAATATTAGGGATTTTTCCTCAAACAAGCACAGGAAAGTGGATGACTATCCTTATGGTGGCGGTGGAGGTATGGTAATGATGGCTCAGCCGATTTATGACGCCTATCTTTCTGTAGTAGAAAAGCTTTCCTATAAGCCCAGGGTTATTTACCTCAGCCCCCAGGGCAGGGTGCTCAATCAGGAAGTAGTCAAGGAGCTTTCAAAGGAGCAGCATTTGATTTTGCTTTGCGGCCACTATGAGGGCATTGATGAGCGTATAATAGAAGAAATAGTGGATGATGAAATTTCCATAGGAGATTATGTGCTGACGGGTGGGGAACTTCCGGCGATGGTACTTATAGATTCTGTCAGCAGGCTCATTCCGGGAGTTTTGTCAAATGAGGAATCCTACTCTCAAGAGTCCCATTATGAAGGTCTTTTGGAGTATCCTCAATACACAAGGCCTTATGAATTCTGTGAAAGAAAAGTTCCTGACATACTGATGTCAGGACATCATGAAAACATAAACCGTTGGAGAAGACAGCAGTCTTTAAAGAGAACCTATTTAAAACGGCCGGATCTTTTTCATAAGCTGACCTTGGATGAGGCGGACAAGAAGCTTTTGGAAGAAGCGTTAAAAGAAACGGAAGAGTAAATGAAGAAACTAAATATTAAATTTTTATAAATGCAAATAAAATGGCAAAAAAATATTTACAATATATTCAGTCTATGATATAATGTCATCCTGTGGAATACGGACGGTCCGCTGTTTTATACAAGAACGTCTGCGAGGGAGGAGGATAGAAATGGATATAATTAAAGCTATTGAACAAGAGCAGCTTAAGACTGATTTAACCAATTTTTCAATAGGTGACTATGTAAAAGTACATGTAAAGGTTAAAGAAGGTAACAGGGAAAGAATCCAGGTTTTTGAAGGTACTGTAATTGCTAAAAAAGGCTCCGGACTCAAAGAAACTTTCACTGTAAGAAGAATATCTTATGGAGTTGGAGTTGAAAGGATTTTCCCTATTCACTCACCCAAAATTGACAAAGTTGAAATTGTCAGAAAAGGTAAAGTTAGAAGAGCAAAGCTTTACTATCTGCGTGACAGAGTTGGTAAAGCAGCAAAAGTTAAAACAAAATTGGATTAAGATATTTAAAATAAAGGGGACTTATAAGTCCTCTTTATTTTTTATAATTTGGAGTATTTGCTCAATTTGATATGTCCGTTCTTTGCTAAGTTGAAAAATAGTGATATAATAGAAACTGCATTGAATTTTTAATTATTATTTTTAAGGGTTGTATAATATGGTATATAGAAAGAAACCAGCCAGTGCCGATCAAAATCACGATGACGAACTGAAAGAAAAGTTTGGGACCAATTTTCAAGCGGAAAAGCCTAAGTATTTTAAAGAAATAGTAAAATGGATTTGCCTTATAATTGTAGCTTTATTGACTGCTCTTTTGCTTAGGGCCTATGTGTTTGAATGGGTGGTCGTCCAAGGCCAGTCCATGGAAGACACTCTTTACAACAATCAAGTTTTATTTGTAAGCAAGTTGAATTGTGATACTCCCAAAAGAGGAGATATTGTCATAATTCAAATATATGAAGGAAATTGGGATTATCTGTCCTTTTTCAAAGACGTACCGCTTTTTAGGGCGCTTTTTCCCTGCCAGGACGAAGTAAACTATATTAAAAGGGTGATAGGGCTTCCGGGGGATGAGATTGATATTCGGGACGGATATTTATATATTAACGGTGAAAAGCAGGAAGAGCCGTATACAAAAGGATTAACCTACGAGCAAAGCTTTGAGCTTCCTAGAATAGTGCCTGAGAATAAAGTATTTGTTATGGGTGATAATAGAGAATATAGCAAAGACAGCAGGCAGTTGGGCTTTATTGATTTTGAACGCATAAAAGGAAAGGCAGTTTTTAGAATAAAGCCCTTGAAGGATTTTGGAAATATCTATTGATTATATAAAATTGGGAGGAACAAATGAATATTCAGTGGTTTCCGGGTCATATGGCCAAGACCAGAAGGATTCTTGCAGAAAATCTGAAAATGGTGGATGTGGTTGTGGAGCTTTTAGATGCAAGAATTCCGGCAAGCAGCAAAAATCCTGAGATAGACAGTATTGTGAAAAACAAACCTAAAATCGTGGTACTAAATAAAGCCGATTTGGCTGATGAGAAGATTTCGAATGAGTGGAGCAAATGGTTCAATTCCCAGGGTTATGCCACTATTTTTATTGATTCCATAAAGGGTACGGGAATAAAGCAACTTAAGGACAAAATGCGGGATGTAATGAAGGACAAGTTTGAAAGAGACCGCCAGAAAGGCCGGATTTTCAGGCCTGTACGAACCATGATTGTGGGCATACCCAATGTCGGGAAATCTTCTCTTATAAACAAGATTGCGGGCAAAAAAAGTGCGGTAACCGGCGACAGGCCCGGTGTTACACGCAACAAACAGTGGATAAATGTCAATAGTGAGATTCAGCTAATGGATACTCCGGGAATTCTCTGGCCCAAATTTGAAGATAAGACGGTGGGTATAAATCTTGCTGCTACCGGTGCAATAAAGGATGAAATAATAGATACTGTGGAACTTGCATCGCTCTTAATTGAGCGCCTTTCCGAAACTTATCCGGAAAAAATAAAAGAAAGATATAAACTCGAATCGCTGCAGGACAAAAAAGGGTATGAGCTCTTGGAAGAAGCGGGAAAAAAGAGGGGCTGCATAATTTCTGGGGGACAAGTGGATCTTACGAGAATTTCTGCAATTGTACTCGATGAGTTTAGAGGCGGCAAAATCGGCAGAATAACCCTTGAAAGACCGGGAGATGCTGAAAGACAAAGAGATGCAGCAGAGTCATCAACGACAGATTAATGTGGCACAGTCATTAAAGACAGATTAACATGATATAGAGGTGGTTGGTATGGCAAGAAGTGAAGAAATCATTCGTGAAAGATACAAAGTGATGGCTCCAAGAATAATAAAGGCCTTGAATCAGCGAAATTTTGAGGCTTATTTTTGTGAGACTTCCCAAGAAGCGGTTGAGTGTGCATTATCCCTAATTCCCGAAGGTGCATCTGTTTCATGGGGAGGTTCCATGACCCTTGATGAAATCGGAATTAAAGAACAGCTCAAAAAGGGAAACTATCAGCTGCTTGACAGAGATTTGGCAAAGTCTCAGGAAGAGCGTCAGGCTATAATGCGCCAAGTTTTTTCATGTGATGTATATTTGTCCAGCGTAAACGCAATGAGTGAAGATGGGGTAATGGTAAATATTGATGGGATGGGAAACCGCATTTCAGCAATAGCGTTTGGCCCCAAAGCAGTAATACTTGTTGTAGGTATGAACAAAGTTTGCAGGGATTTGGAAAGTGCCAGAAAACGGGCCCATACATATGCAGCTCCGAACAACGCAATACGTTTGGGATTAGAGCTTCCTTGCACAAAAACGGGCTGCTGTTTTGATTGCAATAATAATAATGCTCGAAGTATTTGTGCCCAGATTGTGGAAATGCACAGTAATATGATTCCGGGAAGGATCAAAGTAATCCTTGTTGGAGAGAATCTAGGGCTGTAAAGAGAAAATTGAATTAATATGTGGAAAATATGAATTGGTCTTGGCCGGGGGAGATGAAAACATGACTATTAAGCAAATTGAGCAGTCCATAGAAGGTTTGGATTTGGACAAGGCTTTGGAAAAACTTTATTGTCTTAAAAATGAGTTGGGAGACAAGGTTGATAAAATCATAGAAAAGTATGAAAAGAAAAAAATTAGATACGAAAAAGAGTTAAATAGATACTTGGGTATGTGTATATATGAAAAGGAAGCCTATAGGAGAGGCTTTAAAATAATTGCAGGAATTGATGAAGCGGGGCGCGGCCCTCTTGCCGGTCCGGTTGTAGCTGCTGCGGTTATTCTTCCCCAGGATGCTTTCATAGAAGGTCTCAATGATTCGAAAAAGCTTAGTGAAAATCAAAGGGAGAAGCTTTTTGACGTAATTAATGACAAGGCATTGGGAGTAGGCGTCGGAATTGTGGATGAAAAGATAATTGATGAAATAAATATTTTGAATGCAACAAAAGAAGCAATGAAAATGGCTGTTTCAAATCTAAAACTTGCTCCGGATATTCTTTTTATTGATTCTTTAAGACTTGACGATATAAATATTGTACAGAACCCAATAGTAAAAGGCGATGCCAAAAGCGTTTCAATTGCAGCGGCATCAATTATTGCGAAGGTAACAAGGGACCGTATATTAAAAGAAATGGATAAAAAATATCCTATGTACGGATTTTCCAAGCACAAGGGTTACGGTACGGGCGAGCATATTGAAGCTATAAAGAAATACGGTATTTGTCCGATACATAGAGTAAGCTTTACTAAGAATTTTGTAGTATAGACCTAACTTCCATCAAAAGCTTTAGGGGGAAGAAAAATGAGAATAGAAGGCTTTGAAAATGTATTAATCAACCAGACCGGGTCTTTGGATATACTATCAAAGCTTGATACAGGTGATACCTTGAGGGCAAGGGTAGTTGACATTGCTGCAAATGAGCTACTCCTAAAGCTGGGTGACGGAACTTTGGTAAATGCCGGTTTAATGACTTCCGTGGATGCAAAGAGGGGAGACATTATTGATTTTATTGTAAAAAACAAAGTAAACAATCAGTTGATTTTGGAAATCCTCAAGGATAAAGGACAAAATGTTGGCGAGCCCAATGTTGAGGATGAGATAAAAAACAGTCTTATGCAGCTTGGCATAAAGCCTGATAAAAGAAATATGGAGGCTGCGGCCGGAATCCGTGCCAATGGGGCTCAAATTAATGCGGAAACTATTGCCAAAGTAGTGGATGCGGCCGTCAGATTTAAGAACCTTACCGTTGATAAGGCAGCTTATCTTGTTTCAAATAATATCACTCCCGAAGAAAAGAGTATAGCAAGTTTAAACAGGTTTGCCGAGGGCAGAATAAATTTAAGTGCTGAGCTTTTGGACTTAGCTTCAAGCCTTAGGCAGATAGAGGACAAGAATGTAGCTCTCACAATTTTAGAAAAGCTTAATTTCTTGGATTATGCTTCACAAAAGAGAGAAGAAAACACTGATAATAACGCTTCCGGCATTGATTATGAAGACGGAAAAATTTATCCCGAGCAAAAGGATGGATATATTGAAGGGAACATAGCTCAAAAAAGTGACAAAGACTATACGGGATTTAAGTCTAAATTGCCGGATAGTGATGATATTAGTACGGAAAATTTGGATAAAATAGTGAAAAATGTTGACATAGAGGAAGAAGAAATATTACAATTAAAGAAAAATACTGTTGATTCTATTAGCAATTACAGGGAAAATACTGATAAGGCTGAAAAAAAGCTTATAGAATTGCTTAGGGCCATTCAGGCGTCGGAAGACAACAGGGTGTCGGACCAAAGCCATTCTAAAGGCCGCGATGAGGTTGAAAGTATAAAAAAATCTTTTGAAAAAATGTTTGTAAAGGTTGATGAAGAAGCCAACGGCCGGGATATTAACGTAAGGGAATTTTATAAAGACATTTATAAAAAGCTTGAAATTGTAAGTAAAGTTTTAGAAGATTCTGATATTCCGGGAAAACAAGAGATTTTAAACAAGATTGACAACATTAAAAGTGATATTAATTTTTTGAACGAGCTAAACAGACATAGTGTGTATTTTCAGATACCCTTCAAAATATTTGACAAAAACACTACCGGGGAGCTTTATATATTAAAGAGAAATAACGGAAGAAAAAGAATTGATCCGCAAAACGCCACAGTGTTTTTGTCATTGAATACAGAAAATTTAGGACAAGTGGACTCTTTAATAAGCGTAAACAAAAAGAATGTCAGCATCAATTTAAGGCTTGAAAAAAGTGAAATCTATGACTTTATCAAAGAAAATTATATTGAGCTTTATGAAGGGTTGTTAAAAAAGGGCTACAAGCTGGTAAATATCAAATACAGGCTTATAGATGAAAAGGTGAATCTGTTAAATGTCCAGGAGGTTTTGGCAAAGGAAGTAGAGAGAACACGAAGTAAAGGTTTTGACTTCAGAATTTGATTTACGGGGGAATTTAAATGCCTGGCAAGAAAAAAATAAAACAGGTTGCTGCCTTAAAATATTCGCCGGACGAGGATAACGCCCCTCAGATTGTAGGATTGGGAAAAGGCGAGATTGCAGAGAAAATACTTGAAAAGGCAAAGGAAAACAACATCCCCATATATGAAAATGAGGAGCTTGCGTCCGCATTAAATGCCATGAACATTGGAGATGAAATACCTCCTGAGCTTTATGACATTGTGGCGCAAATACTTGTGTTTATCGGAAGCGTTGATAAAAGATACGGTCAAAAGAAGAGATAAAAATGGAGAAAAAGATGAATGGCAAAGTAAATAACAAAAAAGCTGCAGGGACAATTGGGGAGGATGCGGCTGTAGAATATCTTAAAGAGAATAATTTCGAGATTTTAGAAAGAAACTTTCGATTTAAAAGACTGGGCGAAATAGACATAATTTCCCGGGAAAAGGATTATATTTGCTTCGTTGAAGTCAAGTCAAGAAGCACTTTTCAGTACGGCTATCCGAGGGAGGCCGTAAATTTGCGCAAGCAGGAAAATATAAGAAGGCTTGCCCAGATATATCTTTGCAAAAACGGTTTAAATGATTTAAAAGTGAGATTTGATGTGATAGAGGTTTATATGGAGAAAAAAGGCGATGACATTGAAGTAAAAGAGATTTCTTTGCTTAAGAATGCCTTTTAGAGTCCTTTTTAGAATATTAGATGATTATAAGGTTTATTTTCTATTAGGGGGAATATTGGTGCACGAAGGTCACAGAAAGAGACTTAAGGAAAGATTTCTAAAAGAAGGGCTTGACAGTTTTGAACAGCATCAGGTGCTGGAACTTCTTTTGTTTTTTTCAATTCCGAGAAGAGATACCAACGAATTGGCTCATACACTTCTGAATAGATACGGCTCCTTATCCGGTGTATTTGAAGCAGACCCGAAGGACTTGGCTACTACGCCGGGAATCGGGGAGAACTCTGCAATATTGCTGTCGCTTATACCCCATCTTTCAAGGCGGTATTTTAATGATAAATGGCGGGACAAGCCTGAGCTTAACAGCTCGACAAAGGCCGGTCAATATGCCGTTTCACTTTTTGCCGGAAGGAATTATGAAGTTTTTTATGTTATTTGTCTTGATGCGCAAAACAGGGTAAACTATGCCCAATTGGTTCACGAAGGAACGATAAACGAGGCTCAGGTATATCCCAGAATAATTGTTGAAACTGCGCTTCGGCACAAGGCCAGCAGTGTAATTTTGGCGCACAATCATCCCGGCGGAACATTAAATCCGTCAAAAGCGGATATTGAAGCCACCAATAGAATAAGAACAGCTCTTGAATCCATTTCTATAAAAGTGCTTGACCACATAATTGTCTGTGGCGGGCAATATGTGAGTTTTGCCGAAAGAGGGCTGCTTTCCGGTTGACGGGTAAGGTGTTTTGACATAATTGCTTGTTGATGCGCATACATTATAAATAAAATAATAAAAATTTATGCTTGTAAGTAAAATAAGTACCAAGGCTTTTTAAAATACGGGTCTTATATAAATGTTTTGGGGAGTGAAATTTATGATTACTGTTGATGCACATTGCGACACTATAACAAAAATAATGGAGAAAGGCGCGGAACTTCGGAAGAACAGCTGCCATATCGACATAGAAAGACTTAAAGCAAGGGGAAGCTATGTTCAGTTTTTTGCAGCGTTTATAGACCCGGCATACTGCCAAGCATACGCATTAAAAAGAGCCTTGCAGATAATAGATGAGTTTTACAGGCAGACGGAAGTAAATAAAGATGACATCATGTTATGTTGTAATTACAATGATATTGATAAGGCTGTAAAAGCAAATAAAATTGCTGCAGTGCTTTCAATAGAAGGCGGTGAAGCTCTGCAGGGGGATTTGGGAGTTTTGAGGATGCTTTACAAGCTTGGAGTAAGAAGCATCTGCCTTACATGGAACTTTCGCAATGAAATAGCCGACGGTGTCAAGGATGAAGTTTCGGGTGGAGGACTTACTCCTTTTGGAAGAGAAGTAATTAAAGAAATGAACAGGCTGGGAATGTTAATTGACCTTTCCCATATATCAAAAACCGGCTTTTGGGATGTTTTAGAGTGTACTACCTCTCCGGTTATTGTGTCCCACTCAAATGCGCAAAGGCTTTGCGCTCACAAGCGAAATCTTACGGACAAACAGATAATGGCGATAAAAGATAACGGAGGAGTAATAGGAATTAACCTGTATCCGGAATTTTTGAACAATTCAAAAACGGCATCTATAAAGGATATTATTAATCATATTGAGTACATATCAAGCCTTGCAGGACCTGACCATATCGGACTTGGAGCCGATTTTGACGGTATTGAGAGTTTGCCGGCAGGAATAAACGGAGTACAGGATATTGAAAAGATATTTAATGAGCTGGCAAAACTAAATTATTCAAGCGAAAATATTGAAAAATTTGCAGGCAAGAATTTTCTTAGAGTTATTCAGAATGTTTTATAATATGTAATAGGAGCCCGTGATGATCTTTGCGCCGGCCTAGTTAAATTTCAGAACTTCTAAAAAGTTAAAAAGTAAAGAAACTTATATAGACCTTTGCTCGACTATTATTATTGCTAAAATGTGCCATAACGAAATCAACTTGGCTCAAGTCAATTTGCTATAATAAAGCAATAAATAATAATCTTAGCTCGAATCTGAATATCCGTAAAACTAAATTTTTCAGATATTCAAGACTCTTCCCGCCGACTAATATCAAGCCTTAGCGTCAACCTTGGACGAAACCTGATATTAATCTTTGGCCGAATGTTATAAAGCCGCAATAGTGACCTCATAACACTCTTGGCTCAACCATCACGAACCCCTTGTGTTATTATTTTGCTCATAATGTTTTGATTAATACATAATCAGTTGATGAATTATATTCCATTGAAATAATAATATAGAAAACTTGCATTTTGATTATGCTTATGCTTTTTCGACGGGAATCAGTTCTATATTTGTATTAAAAACTCTGTTTGATAATGATAACAATAATAGTAAGTATGTCGTTTGCAAAAAAAACACAATAAATTTGTGTCAAAAATAATTTTGCATTTTTTATATCAATAACTTGCAAATTCGAATATTATATATTAAAATAAGGTACATAATATCAGATTGTTTTGGAGGGTATAAAATGGTTGTTTCACAAAAAGCGCTTTCGATTAGCCCGTCTTCTACGCTGGCTATAGATGCAAAAGCGAAAAAGATGAGGTCAGAAGGAATTGATATTATTGGATTTGGTGCAGGTGAACCCGATTTTGACACACCTGATCATATAAAAAAAGCGGCAATAGATGCTATAAATGAGGGGTTTACCAAATATACTCCTGCTTCAGGTACTCTTGAATTGAAGCAAGCTGTTTGTCGTAAATTTAAAATGGATAACGGGCTTGATTACAATCCTTCAAATATTGTAATAAGCAACGGTGCAAAGCACTCCCTGGTTAATGCTTTGCAGGCAATATGCAACCCCGGTGACGAGGTAATTATTCCGACTCCTGCATGGGTAAGCTATCCTGAGATGGTTAAACTTGCAGACGGAGTTCCGGTTTACATTCCTTGTTCTGAGGAAGAGGGCTTCAAATTTACATTGGAGAAGCTTGAAAAGGCTATTACGGACAAAACCAGGGCAATTATCATCAACAGCCCGAGCAATCCGACAGGTATGATTTACAGTGAAGAGGAATTAAGAGCGATAGCTGACCTGGCCGTAAGCAAGAGTATATATGTTATTTCCGATGAAATATATGAAAAACTTATTTATGACGGATACAAGCATGTCAGCATTGCGTCTTTTAACGATAAAATAAAGGACCTTACCATAGTTGTCAACGGTGTATCCAAATCTTATGCAATGACAGGTTGGAGAATAGGATATACTGCCAGCAACGAGCAAATTGCAAAGATTATGAGTAATGTTCAGAGCCATGCTACATCAAATCCGAATTCAATAGCTCAGAAGGCTGCTTTGGCTGCCCTTGAGGGACCGCAGGAAATAATCGACGAGATGGCTGTAGAGTTTGTGAAGAGAAGAGATTACATGGTTGACAGGATAAACTCAATGAACGGTGTATCCTGCATAAAGCCAAACGGTGCTTTCTATGTAATGATGAACATATCGAAGCTTATTGGAAAAGAAATAGACGGTATGAAAATAACCGGTTCCGACAGTTTTGCAGATGCTCTGTTGGAGAAAGCAAATGTTGCTTTGGTACCGGGCTCCGGTTTCGGAACTGATATTCACGTAAGATTGTCTTATGCGACATCCATGGCAAATATTGAAGAAGGTTTAAACAGGATTGAAAAGTTTTTAAGCAAATAATGTGTATTTGAAGGTATATGGCGGGATTCTTTGGAATCTCGCTTTTTGCATATTGAAGGTATTAAGAATCATTGTGATATGGAGCGTAATATTATAATAT
>NZ_DAORXT010000047.1:0-22397 GCF_035371925.1 Acetivibrio sp.
CTGGCATCTTCTTTTTCAAAGATCATTTTGTTTCATTACAGGAATGCTCCATATTTTAATATTACCAAGGTCAATATTGGGTTAAATCAATAATAATTATTGGCATTAGAACGCATAATTATTCAAAACAAAAGCGTGGACAACGAGTTTCTTCGATTTTGTCTCTTTTATTTCACCCTAAGAGGATAAATAAGGAATATGTCCGAATTTATTAAATTAATTATCAAATTCGGACACATTCTTTGTGAAAAAGGTAATAAAATGAGTAGAATTTGTATGAACTCAAAACCCAACGCTTTATTCAATATAGTAATTCGAAAAGTAAATTGATTTTTATGTGCTGTTGCTTGTCAAATCTCCTCCGCAGGAAATTTATCAATTATTTTCAGAATATATCTTATCATCACCGAAAAATCGGTGGAATTTATTTTTCCGTCTCCGTTTACATCAGCACTTATACTGCCATTCGGATGGGGAAAATCACTGACAGATTTCGTCAGGTACCTCTTTAACAGTGTCAAATCAGTAGAGTTGACATTATTATCACCATTTATGTCACCATACTTTATGGGTTTATCCGGTGTCGGTGAAACAGTAGGAATTGTATTGCCATAATACCTCTCTTTTGCAGGGTTGGTACCGTTTATCCTGTCACTTCCGGTTGACGGCCATTCCATAGCTCCGAAGAAAACTGGCTTTGAGTCAAGATAATACGAGTCCGGTATTACACCAACCGGAGTTTGTTGATTCCACTGAATTGAACCGTTTATAAGGTTGCCATGCAAAAACAGCGTTGAAGGATCTATTTTATGGGGGTACCGGCTGTCGGTATCCCAAAGGATGTCACCCTTAACAATTTCATTGCCGACAAAATTTTGATAGTTTGACGAGTCCTCCAAGCATATACTCTCTGACTCTATCCTGTTTCTAAGGAATGTGTTGTATGGTCCGGAAGGTCCCCAGTAATCGGAAACGGTTATCTCCTGTACGATATTTCCTTCAAACAAATTGGAATAAGCATAGTGCCCATGAACTGAAATATCCGCCGGTGTCCAGTTGCCTCCTTCATTTTGATAGGGTTCTATTGAATAATTGTAGCCAAAAACATTTCCGTTTGCACCGAGATGTACCATCATTGAGTGTCTCAGATGCTTGAAAATGTTGTTTTCAATGAGGCAGTCCGATACATGAAATCCCAGCTCGACGCCATATCCGTGTCCGCCTCCTCCCCAATTTGTCGCATTGTCAAAAAAGCTGTCCCTAACTTCAATCCTGTATCCGGTTGTAACGCTGACATGGGCTTTTGAAGGCTTAATGCTGTGAATATTTTTTATCCAGGAATTGGCTGCATTCTTAAAGAAGAACATTACGGTATCACTGGTATCAATACGCTCCACTGTAAAATCTTCAAAACCAACAAATTCAGCAAACCCTTGAGTTCTAATTACTGGATTTAATTTCGATTTATATGTAATTCTAAGGGGCTCATCGATTGTTATTGTATTGCCCGAAACCGAAACCACCTTTGCTATTTGCCCTACACTGCCTGCCGCCCATCCTTGATTCCATTCCGGCAAAGTATACATTACATCCGGATTATTGTCCTGCTGTATTTCAACGTATTTGCCCGCTGCAAAACCAGACGGGTCGGATACTACGAGTTCTCTCGAACCACGGGTATAACCTCCGACTAGATTTACCCAGTTTCCCCTTTTGTAGGTTATAACCTCAAAGGCATCGGAGGAATGGTCTATTAAAAGGATGGTTTTGCCGGGACCTTCTCCTCTTAATACAACGGGTTTATCCAACGTAATTTTTGATTTTATAAGATATTTTCCTGACGGAATCAGGACAGCTCCCCCATCTTTCACAGATTCAATGGCCTTTATAAAAGCATTGCTGTCATCGGTTAAGCCATCCCCCTTTGCTCCAAAGTCTGTAACATTAGCCGTAACAGGTCTTGCCGGAATTCCGCCTCTTATTCCCGGATTAAATACAACAGTTTCACCGTTTATTTCTGCGCCATAAGCACCTGGATTTACGGTAAAACTTAGGAGCATCACAATAACTGTTGCAATGCATAATGCCGTTTTGGGCATATCTTCCCCTCCAATCATATATCCCTCTATTGTTATTTTATTATAGAATCTATAGGGTTTACAATATTTTTGCCGGTTAATGGTTTTTGAGGTGTAAATACTCGGAATTATAAAGCATCTTTGGCATAAAAAAGCTGGTACAATGGTAAAATTTATGGTAAGATTTTATTGTTGCAATAGTATTAGCTATATTTCAATGTATAAAGGGGTTAGGGATTATTATGAAATTTCCATTTTACTATTCTTCCAACGGTTTTGATATCAAAAGTATATCTATTGTCGGAGATTTCAATAACTGGGATAGCAGCAAAAATATTTTGCAAAGATATGATGACAAAACTTGGATGACAGAAATCGAACTGTTGTCCGGCAATTACAAATACAAATTTTTAATAAATGACAATATATTTTTAAATGACCCGAATGCCCTGATTTACACATATGATGACAAGGGCAATACAGTGTCTTTTATATCAATCGGTGAAAACAACAAAAGGTTTGTCAAGGCCGCGCCTGCTTCACTCAATATCGAAAGCTACAGTTTCTCGGTCGTTGACAAAGAGCTTTTGTCTTGTGAAAGCAAAGAAAGAAAATGCTACAAGGACAAACACTCCGGTCTTGCCGTAAAAATCGGTTTTACCGGCATAACAGGCTTGCATACGATAAACGCAATATGGTACTCTCCCAATAATGAAATATATGAGATACAGGAAAGTGTCTTAGAAGACAGTGAAAAAATTGAAGACGGCAAAGCCGAGGCATTATTTCAAATAAATATAAATGACGACACTTGCGAAGGCGAATGGAAATTGCAAGTATTTATAAACGGTGCCTATACCTTAGAAGACAGTTTTACCGTAGAATTAAAGCAACCGGAAATCGAGGATAATACAGCATCTGTTGATGCTTCCATGTTTGCTGATGACACAGACATTCCCTATTTTTCCAGCGTTCAATCCTCTTATGACGGTTTTGCTTCATCCGAATCCGAAGCAGAAACCGATTTAAAAACCGGTACCGAAAATGAAGAAGAGCTTTCGGGCGAAGAATTGTTGGATCTTTTTGACGATATTAAGGAAATAGACATATCCGCTTCTCAAAAGGCTGATTCTTCGGATAATACTGAAGTGCCAAACGACAGCAGTATTATGAATTTATTCGATGAAATTCGAACCTCAGGTCCGAAAGAAAGTCCATCAGACATGACAAATGAAGCTCTCAATGTTTCAAATACTGCATCAGAATCCGATAGCGGCATTGATGAACTTCTTGAACTTAAAGAGTTTATCAATTCTTCTCAAAGCTCAGGCGAAAATTCCGAACACACCGGGTCCGCTGTCAAAAAATCCGATGAAGCTGACGATGAAGAAAATATTCATGACATATTTAAAGAGCTTAAAGATATAACCGACTAAACCGTTAAACACACTAAAAGAATTTTGTTGTGAGGTAATTTTTATGGGAAATAAATATGTTTTGCATATATACTTTGATAATTTTTTTAAAATAGTTGAAATTGATAATTTTAATAAGAATATAATATCTATCGGACGTTCCGAGGTAAACGATATTGTAATTGATTCTTCCTGTATTGATGAAAACCATTGCTCCCTGAAAAAGGAAGACAATCAATGGTATATCTATAATCACAGTAAATCCGGTATTTTCTGCAACGGAAGCACTATAAGCAAAAAGATGCTTGTGCCCTACGATACTTATGTAATTGGAAATTCACCCGAAACTATGAGCAGAGCTGCCATAATTGTAAAGCCCGAAGACCCCTATGACAGTATTTTAGGAAATTTCGAAATACGGGGAGTTTCCGAAATTACCATAGGAAAAAGCGATTCCTGCAATATAGTTTATTCGGATAAACTAGTCTCAAGTGAGCATGCTAAAATATATAAATCCCTTGACGGAAAATATCACATTGCAGATCTTGAGAGTCTGAACGGTACTTTTTTGAATGGAAAAAAGGTTTATGACAGTGACTTAAGCCAAGGTGACATAATATATATCTGCGGATATAAAATTGTTTTTGAAGGCTCTTTTATTTCAGTGTACCACATGGGAGACGGAGTTTATGTAAATGGTCTAAAACCGGCCTTAAAATCTGCCAAACCCCCGTATCCCTATATACAGCGTTCACCAAGGCTTATACCTGAAATGCCCGAAGGAGAGAAGGCAATCCCCAGTCCTCCCTCGGCAGCATCCAAGCCAAGCATATCATGGATAGGCATTTTACTGCCTCCGATAATGATGTCAATAATAACAATAATTACAGCCGTTATAGGCAAATCAACACAAATGCTGCTTTCGCTTTCAATGACTTTTGTGTCGGTAATTGTGTCAATATCCCAATATGTATCGCAAAACAAGAAATTTAAAGATGATACCGAGTTAAGAACCAAAAAGTATGGGGAAATCATCAACTCATTACGCAAAGAACTTGAAATAGCCCGCGAGCAGCAAAAAAAAGGGATGTTGATTATGAATCCCGATCCTGAAGAATGCATTAGGCGTGTTGAAACTATAGACAGAAGGCTTTGGGAAAGAACTCCCCAGTTCAATGATTTTTTGGCGGCGCGTATAGGTATAGGAACCATGCCTCTTGCAATTAAAATTCAGTATCAAAGCCAGCCGCTAAGCATCGATAGCGACCCTTTGGCGTCAGAACCTCAAAAGGTCCACGACGAGTTTTCCCAAGTTTCGGACATACCTGTTTGTGTTCCTTTGTTTCATTCGGGTACAGCAGGAATAATAGGTTCAAGAAGTGAAGTTTTAAAAAATGTTAGAGCTTTAATTATACAACTGGCGACTTTCCATTCCTATGAAGAAGTGAAAATCGTATTGGTCTACCCAAAAGAAGAAGCCGACGAATGGGAGTGGATTCGCTGGCTGCCCCACGTATGGAATGAAAATCGGCAAATTCGTTTTCTGGCAAATGACAAGGAAATGGCACACCAGTTGTTTAGCTATCTCTATGACATAATAAAAGAGCGTGAGCAGCGCACCAATAAAGACAAGATCAATACTCCAGTAAACTTTCCTCATTATGTATTTATTCTGGCAGACATCCGTTTAATTGAGGATGAACCGATTATGAACTATCTGGCTCACAACAACCAAATTTTAGGTGTGTCTACCATTTATCTTTTTGACAGGATCGAGTATCTTCCAAAAGATTGCCAGGCTATTATTGAGCTGGCTTCCAAATCCGGCCATATGCTGCAAAGAAGCCTTGGGGCTTCCCCCATACCTTTTTTACCGGACACAGTGTCTATAAATGATGCCGAGCATTTTTCAAGGAGAATGGCTCCAATACGCATAAAAGAATTGTTGACTTCAACAAATTTACCTTCATCAATAACTCTTTTACAGATGTATTCCGTAAGAACTGTGGAGGAATTAAATGTGACGGAGCGGTGGAAAAAGAACAAAGCCTTCCGTACATTGGCTGCTCCCCTCGGTATACGTACCGGCAACGAATTAATTTCCCTTGACCTTCACGAACGCGGACAGGGTCCCCACGGTTTGGTGGCAGGTACAACCGGTTCGGGTAAAAGTGAGCTTTTGCAATCCTTTATAATTTCTTTGGCAATAAACTTTCATCCTCATGATGTGGTTTTCGTACTGATAGATTATAAAGGCGGAGGTATGGCAAATGCATTTCTGGATTTGCCTCATTTGGTTGGAACAATTACCAATCTTGGAGGGAATCAGACTACCCGTGCCCTTGTATCCATCAAGAGTGAGCTTAAGAGAAGACAGACAATTTTTGCCCAATACGGAGTAAACCATATAGACAGCTATCAAAAACTTTACCACAGTCAAAAGGCCAAAGAACCCCTTCCCCATCTTGTCATAATTGCGGATGAATTTGCGGAGTTAAAAAGCGAACAACCGGATTTCATGAGAGAGCTGGTAAGTACAGCAAGGGTTGGCCGAAGCCTTGGTGTACACCTTATTCTTGCAACGCAAAAGCCTGCCGGAGTAGTTGATGACCAGATATGGAGTAACGCGCGTTTCCGTATTTGTCTTAAAGTTCAAGGACCGCAGGACAGCCAGGATGTCATCAAACGCCCCGATGCCGCGAATATCAAGCAGCCCGGAAGAGCCTACATCCAAGTTGGAAACGATGAAATATTTGAGCTCTTCCAGTCCGCATGGAGCGGAGCAGGTTATACTCCCGATGCCAGTGAGGAAATCACTGCTCAAAATGATATTTCTGAAGTGGCTATAAACGGCAAGCGCCATCAGCTTTATACAAAGTCTACATCGCAAATCAGAAAAGCTGAGTTTACTCAGCTTCAAGCTGCTGTTTCTCATATAGCAAATGTGGCGCAGCATGAGAATATAATTCGTCTTAAAGGACCGTGGCTCCCGCCCCTTCCGGAACAGGTTTACCTTGAAAGTCTCCTTTCCGAGGTTGAAGGATGTTGGGACGGTGAAAAGTGGACACAGGCGGATGCATGGTTAAATCCTGTCATTGGACTGTTGGATGACCCTGAAAATCAGCGTCAGGTTCCTTTGACAGTTGATCTTGGAAAAGAAGGACATTTAATCGTATACGGTTCACCGGGATACGGAAAAACCACGTTCTTGCAGACATTGATTATGTCCTTGGCATTAAACTATTCTCCTTCGGATGTAAATATCTATATACTGGATTTTGGTGTAAGAACTTTGAGTATATTCTCCGGACTTCCCCACGTTGGAGGAACAGTAATGGTCGATGAGGAAGAAAAGCTAAACAAGCTCTTCAAATTCCTTTCAAAAGAAATGGATACCCGCAAAGACCTCTTCTCCGACAAGGGAGTCAGCAGCTTGACAGCTTATAGAGATTCCTGCGAAGAAAAGCTTCCGGCAATTGTAATTGTCATTGACAACTACTCGGCCTTCACCGAAATGTATTCCGAATATGAGGAGTATCTTATCCAAATTTCCCGTGAAGGAGGCAATCTTGGCATACATATTGTAATGACAAACAGCGGTACATCGTCTATCAGCTACAAATTGAGTACCAACTTCAAGCTGGCTATTGCGCTTCAAATGTCCGATAAGGGTGACTATTCGCTTATTGTGGGAAGAACCTACGGACTAGAGCCAAGCCCTGTAAACGGACGCGGGCTTGTAAAGGGCAATCCTCCCCTTGAATTTCAGACAGCCTTGCCCGCAGAAGGCGAATCGGAAATTGAAAGAACAATTAAAATCAAGTCGATTATCGGCAAAATATCCAAAAGCTGGACAGGACCTAAAGCCAAGCCTATTCCTGTTATGCCCGAAATCGTATACTACAAGGATCTTATTACAAGGGATGAGGTCAAAAAGAATCTCGCCCGCAGGCCTGCGTGCGTACCTTTGGGCATAGAGGAAAATGAAATGGAACCGTGCTTCATAGATCTTCTGGAAACGCCCCATTTGTTGGTAGCCGGAGATATTCAAAGCGGTAAGACAACTTTCCTTCAAGCTCTGACTATTACCCTTGCCCTTAAGTTTTCTCCGGAAAAGCTGGCAATACACATCTTTGATTCAAGCTCTTTAGGTCTTTATGCATTAAGCCAGCTTCCCCACACAAAAACATATACCAACGACGGAAGTAATATAAACGAGTTTGCAGAAGCCCTTCAAAAAGTAATTGAGGAGAGAAAATCGGAGCTTAACGAAGAAAGAATTCGCGCAGGAGGATTGATTAATGACAAGGAGTTTGTATTGAGCCGTCAGCTCAACATTATTTTGATTGATGACTTTAATGACTTTTTACAGTATGCAGACTCCACCACCAATGACCTGTTTGAGCGAATTATAAAAAAAGAAAGGAACCTTGGCATAAGCATCCTTGCAGCAGGCTACACCCAAGACATAAGTTCTTGCTGGGATAGCTTGGCAAAAGCCTTAAAAGATATGCAAACAGGAATACTTTTGGGAAGTATATCCGATCAGCAGGTATTTTCCATCAGGCTTCCCTACGGAACAACCGAAAAACCCATAAAACCCGGTGACGGCTATCTTGTTAACCGCGGACGTTTCGGCAGGGTTAAAACAGCCATGCTGGAAAACAATATCCTGAAGGCATGGATAGCACAGATAAATAAAAGCTACAGTAAAAACAATCAGTCTGTCGATTGATGAGTCCAATTTGCAAAATTCGGAATTGTCTATTGATTTTTAATTACTTTTCTGCGATAATAATGTTGTTTGGTACAGACTTCATATAGTCGAAATTAATACCAATAATTAATTATAAGGGGGAAGAAAAATGGCAAGTGGTATGATTCGTATTACACCTGATGAGGTTAGAAGCGCTGCCGGTAGAATAGGCAAAAAAACTAACGAAACTACCAATTTTCTTAACACTATTCAGAAAGAAATAGACGGCCTTAAAAGTGTTTGGGAAGGTAATGCTGCTCAAGCTTATGTAGATCAGTTCATGGCATTAAGAAAAGAACTTGAGACAAAATTAAATCAATGCCTTTCTGATCTCGAAAAGTCCCTGATTTCAGTTGCAAATGCTCTTGAACAGGCTGACAAGGATGTAGCTTCGAAGATTCGCAGCGGCAAGTAATTTTTGATTATAATAATAATGCCTCTTTCATTATACTCCAAAGAGGCTAAATAACAGGAAAGAGGCTATGTAAATTTTGCATAGCCTCTTTTAATAAAGTGGGGATGTAAAACATGAACAATGTAATTGTAACAGTCAAATGCAAAAACAAAAAAGATACCCGTGATTTGGAGCTGCCCACCGATATACCGGCAAAGCGCCTGTCATCATTAATAGCTTATGCTCTCCGCCTCGACGATGACTTAACAAGCGTTACTTCAAAGTTTCATTTGTATGCCGAGCCTTTAGGGAGGGTTTTGCGTGATGATGAAACCCTTGAAGATGCAGGTGTATGGGATGGCTCTATCCTAACAATTCTATAACTAATGTGTAATTGTTCGTATACCGTATTTTGCAAACTTTATATGAAAGGATAAGCTATGTATAGTGAAAAGAATTTAATACTTCGGGCTTCGGCTGCAACAAACATTGGGTTTATTCGCAGCGCCAACGAAGATAATTTTTATCTTAACGGAGTCTATTTTTCTCCTTATTTGACTGAAAAAACTGTTCTTTTTGATATAAATGAAGCCGATTCCTTTTTCCTGTTTGCCGTAAGTGACGGCATGGGCGGAGAAGCCTTTGGAGATAAAGCTTCTCATACTGCCATGCTTGAATTGAAAAAAGCCCACAATAATTTAAAAAGCAATAATATCGGCAATATTGAAGATTGTGTCAATATAATAAACTCCTATGTTAAAAACACCAATAATCTAATATACAATTTGGGAGTTGAATACGGTGCAAGGACAGGAACAACTTTTGCCTCCCTTGTGTTATACGGTGACCGGGCGCAAGCATTAAACTTAGGTGACAGCCGTATATATCATGTAAGGGGCAATGAAATAACCCAGCTTACCAGGGACCATACAGAGGCCGAAAGGCTTGTAAGACTTGGCATTTTAAGCCCAAAAGAAGCATCAAGCAGCCCACGCAAACATTTGCTCTACAAATTTCTTGGCATACCTCCGGAAGCAGGAATTGTCGAAGCAGACACTTCAGAAGTTATTGATGTGAAAAAAGGGGATGCATTCCTTCTTTGTACCGACGGTCTTACAAATATGGTTAACATTGAGCGTATAAAGAATATTATAACCACCGGCAACACATCCTCCAAAATTGCTTCAATGCTTGTAAACCAAGCACTGATAAACGGAGGAGTTGACAATATAACTTGTATTGTTGTTAAAGTTGAAGATATTCTTATGTAAATCATCAGCTTATAATATCATATTACATTGTCTATATACCGGTTTGATGCTATAATTTTATAGAAATATTATCGAGATGCCTTGGAGGTCTAAAAAATGCTCATTTCTTCTGATGACTATATAAAAAAATATGAACCCCTGTGGGGAGCATGGCGTGTAGAATCCTTCATCGGCGAAGGAAGCTATGGAAAGGTATATAAAATTTTCAAAGAAGAATGGGGCTTTAAATACCAGTCAGCCTTAAAACTCATAAGTATTCCCACCCAGGAGCAGCACCGTGAAGCTGTTGCAACCATCGGTAATGATAAAAATTCCTTGGAGCAATACTTTGAAAGTGCTGTGAAAAACATTGTTAACGAAATACATATGATGTATACTTTACGCGGCAATACAAATATAGTAAGCTATGAGGACCATCTGGTTCAAAAAAGCAGTGAGCGTTTTGGCTGGGACATACTTATACGTATGGAATACCTTACAACACTTAATAAATACGTTGCCAAAAACGGCCTTACCCGGGCCGGCGTAATAAATGTTGCTTTGGATATCTGCTCCGCTTTGGAAATTTGTGAAAAAAAGAAAATAATACACAGGGACATAAAGGACGAAAACATATTTGTTACAGCCGACGGCAAATTCAAGCTCGGCGATTTTGGTATTGCAAAGGAACTAAATCGAATTGCAATGGCTTCTTCCATACGAGGCACTCCCCTCTACATGGCGCCGGAAGTCTATAGAGGAAAGCCTTATGATTCGAGGTCCGACTTGTATTCCTTGGGTATTGTGATATACAAGCTTTTAAATCATGGAAGGTTCCCCTTTATGCCTCCTTATCCTCAGGAGCTCAAATATAAAGATAGTGAAGAAGCCTTGGATAAAAGGCTTTCCGGAGAGGCACTTACCCCTCCCCTGCTGGCCGGTGAAAAGCTGTCTCAATTCATATTGAAAATTTGCTCCTTTGACCCTAATGCAAGGTTTTCTTCAGCTACAGAGGCGAAAAAGGCTCTTTACGAAATTTTATCGGAAATGAGCAATGAAGAACGCTCATATTTGGTTGCTCCGCCATCCGATACTAGCGATGCTTCAAAGGACATTGAACCTTTTGAGAATGCTGTTGTTATACCGCCGCAGCAAGGCAATGAAAATACCGGAGATAAAAATACGGATGACGAGTGCATGGATACGGTACTGCTCGAAGAGCCGGGTCCGGCAAATGTACCGAAAAAAACATTGGACAGGACAGTCAGCATATTTGGAAGTTTGCTGAGAAAAGAAATGGTATATAACCATATTGGAAATCATTCCGGTAATATTTTAAACGGAGGATTGGCATGTACTCAAGGGTCTTGGCTTTATTTTTCCAATGCCGGCTCCGATTTTAACATTTTCAAAGTAAAGCTTGACGGAAGTGACCTTCAAAGAATAAACCATGACGAATCCTGGTTCCTTAACGTTTGCGGCAACTGGATTTATTATACTGACCCTAATAATAATGACAATATATTTAGAATTGACCTGGAAGGAAATGGTAAGACTCAAATTAACACTGACCGCTCATGGGACATAACCGTTAGCGGAGATTGGATTTACTATATAAATGAGAGTGACGGATACAAGCTTTATAAGATAAAAATCGACGGCACCGAAAAAACCAAGCTGAATAATGACTTTACCCATAGCCTGTTTATTAAGGATGATTGGCTATACTACAGCAACAAAAGCGACGGGGGCAAAATATACAAAATAAACACCATGGGCAAGGGCAGAACAAGAATTATAAACGATGAAGCCAGCTATATCAATGTTTACGGCGATTATATTTTTTACTGCAACAAAAGTGACGGATTTAAACTGTATAGAGCAAGCATTGACGGCCGTTCTAAAAACAAGCTGAATGATGATATATCTTATAATATAAATGCATCAAACGGCTGGGTCTACTACTGCAACAAAAGTGACGGCGGAAGCATTTACCGAATCAGGACAGAGGGCAGTGACAAAACAAAGCTCAATAATGAAAATTCCGAATTTATAAATCTGGCCAACGAGCACATATATTACTGCAGCAAGTCCGGCGGCGGTATGCTTTATAGTATTTCTCTAGGCGGAAGCAACAGAACAAAAATAAGCATGGATGCATACAACAATGATGATAATGATGAGGGCTGGTTTTATCTATAAACCGTCCTCTCTCCCCTCACCAAAATATCAGTTTTCCATACGGGCAAATAGCGTTCTTTCCCTTGTAAGTTCAAAAGAATCATCACCCACAAATTGCTTTAAGTAATTTCTCTTAAATTTGTACTTTGTTGTGACAATAATATGGCACTCATCAGGATAAGTAGCATCATATTGAAATTCAACCACAAAATCATTGTATCTTTCATTTTCCGATCTAAAATATGCTTTATTGTCAACTACGTATAGATACTCCAACTTGAGAGTGGCAGCAAAAACTTTGCAAAAGACATTGATAAAATTTTCTTCCTCGCTGTCCATGTCAAAATTAAATTTCTTTTCCAGATCTCTGATATCCGTCAATTTAAAGCCGGTCAATCGCGCTGATTTTGCCGCCGACTCTACAGCAGAATCTATCTGTGCCTTTTCCGCAAAAATCTCAACCATTTCAAAAAAGGGCTGAAATAAAATTGACGCTAATACAATAATCAGGACCATTATCGCTACATTTCTCATAATATCACCTTTGCCGTTATACCGGGTCCAGATTTTTATCAAAATACAAGCACGTAGTCTCTACAGTAAAGGAAACAGGCCAGTCACGCTCTATTTGGAAAAAACCCATATCCATACGAATAGGATACCTTGCATTTATCGTAACGCTGAACTGTTCTCCCCTCTGTAAAACTCCGGCATCAAACTGCCCTTCAATGTCACTCAAACTAAGAGGATTCTCCCTGAAAAAAGGCTTTTGGTTCAGGTTTTCAATTATCATTAGTGCTTCTTCTTCATCAATATAGTTATGCTGTGCCGCTAACGTCGATAAGTTGTATGTCTCATATGCCAAGGTCATGTACCACGGAAAGAAAAAAATGAAATTGGTGGTTATCAAAAATATAGTGCTAATCAGAAGTACAATTACTATACTTTTTGCAAAACCTGCCATAGAAAATTACCCGGTTCTATTGCCATTGCCGGGTATAACCTCCTTGCATTCAATATTTTAACCCATCATTTCCTTAATTTGAGTCCATAAAAAGTCCCAAACATCATTTACTATTTCTCTTAGCAATCCACCTCTCAATATACTGAGAATAAGTCCTACAACCACTATCACTGCTACAGTAATAGCGATCTGCTTTACTCCAAACTCTCCTCTTTCATCTTTTAAAAACTTTTTAACTGATTTTTTAACTGTCTCCCTATTTATTAATTTTTTCATTTAATTGCCCCCCTCTGTTTTATTGATTTATAATATTATATTTTATAAATGTTAACTAAACAATTTAATGGCATCGACAAACATGAAATAATAGTAAATTACAATATAAATAACCAATACAATAATCAATACAAACTGCATCCTTGCGTTCTTTTGTTCTCTTCTGGTAAGCTCATCCTCAAGAGACATAACTCTCAAATCATAAAGCTCATTCTTTAAATATGTCATCTGAGAGATATTGTCATATCCTCTAAGCCTCGTTTCCATTATATCACAAAACTTAATAATATGTCTCAACGGAACGCGTTTTTTTAACTGCTTTAATGCATATTCCTCTCCATACTCGATATTGTCGAGAAAGACCTCAAGCTCTGAAGCCATATCTTCATTGGCATTAGGAAGAAAGTCTTTCACCACATCCGCCAAATATATATTTATAGACCTGGCATACTGATAGTAGAGCATATTATAAAACGATGGAAAATCCGCCAGGATGTTGTTATTCTTTTTTTCTATCATTTTTTCCAGTTCATCAACCGGATAGAGCCATCCCAATACGACAAGTATCAAACATCCATAACCGATCAGAGTGTTGATATTCATGGCAATCATGGATAAACCTATGGCTCCAATCACATACAAAACCTGCTTTAACCTAATTTCTTCCGGTGTTATTCTCAAGTCCAACCTTTTTATCAAAAAATTAAATTCATTTCTTTTTATGTCGCTAAGCAGCAACTTATTCGAAAATTTTCTAAGCACAATATCTTTAAAGTATAAATACTTTTCGACTTTTTTCTGATTCCTCTTTCTTTTAATAAAATCCCTTGAGTGTTCTTTTCTTTTTCGGGTCATGGGTCTAAAAAGAGGATATACTAAAGTAAATACAAGATAAATTATTGCTGCCAGAGCACATAATTTGGAGAATATTACCATTTGTTATCCCCTCCCAAACTTCCAATGTCGGACTGTAAAGCCTGACATCTGGCAAAACTCAAACAGATGGCAACTATGGTCATGGTAAGAACAAACCGCCCTACTGTACTCTCCAGCAAAAAGCTTCTGAGCTCTGAAATCGTCATCGAATAAGCAACGAAGATAACTATCAATGCAGTTTTCATTATAAAATTCATATTCATCTTCTTAAAAATTCTATTCTTTCTGGCGTTTATTTCCCTTAATGCAGCATTTTCTTCAACAATATCAAGAAAAATATCAGCCATACCTTTACGTTCATTATACTCAAAAATAACTGCTTTTTTTGCGAAATTGTCAAATTTGGGACCTAACTGACGATTTAGTATTTCCATTGCCCTTCTAAAAGAATAACCATAGTTTTCGCAATTTTCCACAAACTGAACAAAAAAAGGTCTAATATCGGCATTAATATATTCATCAGACTCTAAAACTTTTTTTATTGCCACAAGAACTCCATCCCTTGCCAAAGGACAAATTAAATCCTCGGCATCCATGATACTCTCAATTTTTGCCGCTTTTAAATTTCTTGACCTCATTGTAAAGTATGTAATGGCTCCCACCAGTAAAGATATGGAGACCAGTGCGGACAGTGTAATATCCTTCAAAAAAAGCACCGCTATCAAAACCAGTATTGCAAAAAGTATGCTAATGAAAGAATTAAATCCTTCCAATGTCAACGGCAGATTATAATCGAAAATTATATTCTCGACCAATCTATTGTATTTTGATATAATGTTATCGTTTGTCTTAACTATTTTATTTTTCTTTATTCTTTCAAGATATTTTTTAGTGTTATGATTGGCTATGGCATCTATTACATAACTAAAAAGGGTCTTTATGTCATCGAGAAATCTGAGGTCGAATACCTTACTCAATACATATAGCAGAAATAACCCAATAGCTATGCTAAAACCAACATTAAATAGCATCTATATCATAAACCTCCTCTTCATCGGGATCAACCGGACGTGTGAGGAATTCAAATTTGCTTTTCTTAATTCCCGACTTCATCATTCTGTCAATGAGCTCTTCCGATATACAACCTACCCTCTTGTGCTTGCCTATTATTGCTCTGACTTCTCCTGTAGCGGGATCCTCGTCAACATCTTCAGGAATAAATCTATATATCCGGTTAATAATAGGCTTCAAGCCTTCAGAACCTTTTACTTCGGAAATCGATGTAACTTTACGGGTTCCGTCGGCAAGCTTTTCCTGGAATATGACAAACTTAACGGCTGTACATATATTTCTCAATGCCAATTCAGCAGGCTCTTTTGATTTTATAAGATAAGCCGTCAGGAATCTGTAAATAGCCTCCTTATCGCCTTCTGCATGCAGGGTTGTGAAGAAATAGTGACCGGTTTGTGCGGCACGCAGAGCGGTTTCAAATTCTCCAGGAGAACGAAGCTCACCCGGACCAATCCAGTGAGGAGACTGCCTCATGGAATTTATCAATAAGTTTTCCATTGTTGCAGGGCTGCTGTCATCATCATCGGGAACACACTCATACTGAAGCACGTCATTTATAACCCTTTCATTCGGGTCATCGTTTTTGTATCTCAAAAGCCTGTACTCTGCCGGATTTTCAATTGTTATAATACGGCAAAGCGGATCAATCTGCTTTATCAAAACTTCATTTAATGTAGTTTTTCCGCTTCCGGTAGGCCCCGCTGTCATCCAGGAAAGATTGGCCTTCGGTATTAACGATAGAAGTTTGAACATGTTCACCGAAAAAGACTTCTCTTTTATCATCTCCTGCGGAGTCAGAGTATACTTTTTAAACTTTCTTACCAAAAATGCCGGATTGCCGTAAGGTGAAATATCCGCATGGGTAGCATTAACCCTGTAACCTTCTATGGTACGCGCATTAACCATTGGTGTTCTGGGGGTCAGCCTCACCTTGGATACTCCGATAAGTTTTGCAATTATTCTTTCCATGTGCTCCCTGTCGGTAAAGCAATTCTCCCAAATCTCGGTCTTACCTTTTTTTTCTACAAATATCTGCTGCGGTCCATTGGCCCTAATCTCATCTATCAAAGGGTCCTCCATTGCATCAGTTATTGGACCGTATTGTGTGATTTCATCGATAAGAGCGTTTCTTAACGCCGAAAGCTCTTCATATCCTTCAACTTCAGGTTTCTGGGTTTCAACATAGTCAATTATGTATCTTTCAGTCATTTCCCTTTTTTTGGCAGGGTCTTCAATCCTTCTGTTGAAATTAGTTGCCACATTGCTTATATATTGTTGGCACTGTTTTAGACACTCCTCAAAGGTCATTGATGTCAGTTTACTGCTTGCAGTATTGGATCTATGTATATATTTTGCTTTCTTTTGAAGCTCACTTACAGTACTTCTCGATAACATTACAATCCCCCCAAAAAACCTTTAATGTTTCGTCAGCAAATTAACCAATGAATTCATGGATTCTTTGTATTTTTTATTGATTATCAAGCTGTCGGCAATATATACTCTTCCCTCAAGAGAAAGGTCAATGGCTCCCGACACAAACGGAAATTCGGCAATAAGCTTCATTTTCATATCCTCAATTATTGATTTGTCATACTTAATGCCATACAAATTATTTAAAATAACATTCATAAGCTTTGATACACCAATCCCCAAAGAGCCGATAAACTCCAGGAGCCTGCTGGTATTCTGAGGGCAATCAATCCTCTCTCCCCATATAAAGAATCCCACATTGCAATTCTTTAGGGATGAAACGCAAAACTCCAATGGCGGAATATTGGGTATATCTATAAGTACAAAATCAAAAGTATCCTTAAGAGCTGCTATTACACGGTCCACATCATCCATTTGAAAATCAAAATAGTCCTCCATAGGGTCAGAAGGACTCGGAGACAATAGATACAAGTTTTTATATTTAGTCTCATTTATCACATCTCTTAAATCAACCTTGTCACTTCTGCAAATCCTTATAAGCCCTTTTCCCGCCTCGTTTGCTTCACAATCAAGCAGCTTGTATATATTCGGATAGAAAACCTTGGCGTCTAAAATACATGTATTAAAACCCCTTTGGGCGATTGCCACCGCAAGATTGACAAGCAAAATGGAAGAATCCGAGCAATCCGAAGCAGGAATAAACCCTATAACATTATCAATAGCTTTATTCGTTTCCAGCTCGTTGTATATTTTATCTCTCGGGGACAACTTCCCGAGAAGAGATTTTAGCTCTATTCCTTCGCTTCGTTCTCTATTATCCATGACTCTACCTCCTTTTCAATTACAGGAAGCTGGTCTAAAACCTCGTCATTTCCGTTTCTTGTTAAAATTGTGAAGGTAAATACGGCATCCTGTTGAGACTTAAATTTTGTATATTTATTTACCTGTTCTTTCGTAGCTGCCAGAAGCAATGATTCTGCTTTAATGCTTTGCAAAAACTCACGGCTTTTCATTACTTCCTGTCTTTCTTTTTCACTTAATTTGAAAACTTCTTTTAAAACATCATATATAGAACGTCCCGAAGAGTTGATAAGGTCCTTTACACGAATACTGTCGAATAATACTTCAGTCTTCCTTTCCTTCTTCGAACTGCTGTACATCATACCTTCCATAGCCGGCGGTACCGAAACTTCCTCAGTATATGTAACCCTGACTCTTACCAAATCTCCCGGGCGCAGTATACCTCCACCGCACTCAAGATAATCATATTTTACGGTAAGAACTTCATATTCATCTTCCAACTCATACAGCCATTCATTATCACGCGGTTTTTCATCCGTGAGCTGGTCAAAATAAATAGGGTCACCGTTTCTCAAGTAGTACAGGCTGTACTTGTTAAGAATGCTGTCCACTTTATCGTAAGTAATCATATCATCCTTAAATTCTTTTTTGATAATAGAGTATTTTCCGACATTGTCCTTTGTAATAAGAGTGTTGGCACTTATGCCGCCTGAAGACTTAACAACAACAATATCAACAGTATCTTTTGCAGAATCATTTAAACTGTTTAAATAAACAAATGAACCTATAATGACTGCAACACTCACAAATATGGCCAGCAATTTTTTCGGAAGCTGATTGCCGGGCTTAATACTTTTTATACTGTTAATATCCATAATTTTACCCCCTATTAAATACTGCATAGATATTTTCGATTTGCCTTATGCAAACAGGCTCTTTTTCTCTATGTAATGACATAATATAACAGTTTTCATGCCCCATAATATAGATTATACTAACTATAGAAATCCTTTTCAATATAAATAAATAACTTTTATGTAATACAGTTTTACAGCAAATTCTTAAGTATCGTAAAATAATGGTTTTTATAAACTTTATTTACCGAAGCAATTTTTTGTCCCGAGTCAATTTGAAGGTCAAACTCTCTTGAATACGGAACAATTCCGGCCGGATTCAAATCATTGTCATATCCTCCTAGTTCACATATAATTTTACATGTCAACTCGGGAGTAAAAGTCTTTCCGTTATGTCTGTTTGCTTCATTGTATTTTGTCAACACCGGTCTAGACTTCACGTTGAACAAAACCAGGTCTTCTTTGACAAAAAGATCTTCCACAGTTCTTACGGTGCTTATTGCCGAATAAAGATTGTTGTTTACGCACAAAGCTATGCTGTCTATCTGGGTTAACAGCTCTGAATACTTGCTTAGGGAGTTTATCGGCATATCAATTAAAACTACATTGAATCTAAGCCTTAAAAAATTTATAAAAGCCGATAGCTTTTTAATGTCAATTATCTCCAAAAGCTTGTCTTTAGAGGATATTGAATAGGCCAAAGTCGTAACAAACAAATTGTCATTGATTCTACACGAATTAATATCATAAGAATCCGGTTTTATCATACACCTAACCAGTGAATAGGACAAATCGGGGTTATACTCAACTTCATCTCCAAACTTTGAGAAATATAAATTTATGCCCCTATATTCAATATCCATATCTACCACAATTGTAGAAAGCCCTTGGGAACTTGACTCAATGGCTAAATTTGCCACTGTACTTGTGGCACCGGCACCTCTGCAGCCCGTAACTACAATTACCTTTCTGAAATCCTTCGATACAAGAGAGATTTTTTGCTTGTGCTGCGTCCCACTACTGATTATTGTACTGCTTGCCCCATCACTTTCAACGCCATTCTCATTTGCGTTAGGCTTTGAAAAGATTCTTCCGAATATGGATTTCGACTTTCCGGATAATGTTTGAGTCAATTTATTCTCAGAAGTTTTGGTCGAATCATCCAATGCCCGGCTTTCTGTCTGCTGAGGCTTTGGAGGTTTTGGATTTCGGTTCTTCAAACAAACTTCCTGAATATATGATATCGGTATCCTCACATTGTCAACAAAAAAAACTTCAAACCTGCCATCCCCCGATACCGCATTATTATATTCATTAAGATAAGCAGGATCCTTTGTAATAAACTTTAGTGTAACATAGGGATATGTGCTGTTCATTAATTCTTTCAAAGTGTTTAAAGTATCCGTAAAACTTTCGGTACTTTCAACAATACCGGCATCCATCAGCAATATGCTGTCAAAATCCAGGCTGTTTCTTATTAAGTTATTAAGAGCTTCATCAAAATTATTGTCAATATGTACTACTTCGATATCCCTGTTTTCTTCCAATGCTTTCTTAAGCATTTCACTTTTTGAACCTGCAACAAGGTATAACTTCATTGCAAATCACCCTTCACAACAATATTTCATTTTTCACATATCCTTTAAGGCAAAAACCGGCCCTTATCCAGTAATGAGGAAATATAATGAAAAAAGTATATCACGATAATTACTCTATTTCAATTCTCAATAATCATAAATTAATAAAAAGAGCCGTCCAATTTTTCAGGACGGCCCTTATCTTAAGAAAATCTCAAATAGCAAACTATTCTACAGGAAATTTATCTATTACGCGAAGCAGATATCTGTTCAGCAATGTAATATCGCTGGAGTTTATCTTGCCATCACCGTTCAGATCTGCAGCCTTTAATTTAGTAGGATCAGTAATTACAGCAAACTTAATAACATGTCTTTTCAATATTGTATAGTCTGTTGAATTGATTAAATTGTCACCGTTTAAGTCTCCATATTTATATTGAACAGGAGTTGGACCTGGAGTCGGGTCAACGCCACCGGGAACTTCTCCAAAGATTCTTGTTGATCCGTCAAAAACAGGCATGTATTTTGTTTTCACTACCTCTTTTGTAAGTCCTTGGAATGAGAAGTCGTTTGACGGATCCCAGAATTTTGTACCCTGAGGCGCTGAAATACGGAACTGAAGCTCGGCAGCATACTGCTCCTGTCCTATCGGACAAATGTTGGTTCCGTCAACATATGCAATATTTATGTAGTAAATATTATCATACAAATGGGTAATAGGTGAAATTTTCACATCCATACCGCTTTCACAATAACCTACCGTTACTTTAATATCATCCACAGTATAACCTGCTTCAAAAACTTCAGATAAATCCATATAGTAGTTGTATGAAAGGTCCTTGATAAGTCTTGCCGGCCAAGATGAACGGTTGTTGAGCAATGCTTTTATTTCGGTATAATGCTCTCCGTTTTGGTTTATAGCTGCCTCTACAAAAAACTCATCTTCTCTTTCTTCCGGCGTCGGGAAGTTTGCCAAAGGAGTTCCGCCATATTCAGCAGTCAATCTGCAGAGTGCACCTACAAAACCGGCATTATAGTCCGTTGCAACCTCATTTTGTACATAATCTTCTATATTATCTTCGTAGTTGTCGCTTCTTCCGGGACCTCCAACTAAAGCTCCGTAAAGTACATGTCTGTGTTTGGCCGGAATATCCCTCTTATCCAGCCATGTTCCGTGAGCGGTTCTGTGGTGAGGACGCTCCGGCGGATTGTTTCCGAATCCTATTACATAACTTCTCTTGTTTGGGTTTGAACCCAATGCATAATCAACCTGACTCTTTGCAAAATTATAATATTTTTGCTTAAGAGCCGGGTCATTTATTGAATCTGCATATACAAAAGCCAGGAATGCAGCAGTTGTGGCATATCTCAACGGACCCCAAGTGTCAAGATGTGCAAGCCCTCCCGGAGTATATGCAACACTCTTGCCGTTATAACCTTGAGGTGTCCACCAGTCAAGGTGCATCTGCACAAATTTGTGATACTCTTCTTTGCCGGTAGCTCTTGCAAGCAAAATCATTGCTCCATAGTGACAGTCATCCCAGCAATGTCCCCATTGATATTCAATATCTGTAGTCTGATTCTGACGATTTAACTTTGGAATATATGATTCGGCTTTATCAAGATAAGATTTATCATTTGTTGCAAGGTAAAGCCATGTGGAAGCCCAGAAAAGTTCATCCCAGAATCCACTGTGTGAAGAATAAAAACCGTTTGCTGCAGTATAAGTACTGTCGCTCCTTGTTGTGTCTGCAAGCTCGAAATATTTCTTTGCATATTTGAGGTATGTATCGTTTTTAAGGACTATAGAACCTACAGCCAAAGCTGCAGCCATCTGGCCTACAACGGTAGATCCCTTTCCTACAAAGTAAGGTCTTTCCATTTCTTTTTCAATAACTTCTGCAGAACCCCACCATTTATGGTCGGCAGCACCGTCACCTATCTGGTAAACAACGCTGTCTCCCCTGTCACAAGCTACCAGATAATCAAGGGCAAAGGCAAGGTTTCTTTCAAGGTACGGCCTTTGTCCCGATGCCTCAATATCATCACCGTACTCGTAAAGAGCCCAACCGAGCATTGCTGCAGAATAGGCCATGGGCAGGTTAAACTTGACATGGTCACCTGCGTCATACCATCCGCCAAGTACTTCATCATTCATTGTTGCGTCGCCGCGCCATTCAACACGGTTCCATTCCGGAAGCGGTCCTGCTTGCTGGCACTCGTAAAAGTAAATTGCTTTTTGTAGTGCTTCTGCGTAATTATAGGTTCCTGCTGCGGATACAATCATTCCTTGGGGAAGAATAAATGCCGTCAGCATAACCAAAGTTAGAACAAAGCATAATGTCTTTTTCACCTTAATTCCTCCTCTAAAATTAATATAATATTTTATATATTTTATTGACTCTATTTTATTAAAACCACCTCCTTAATAAATCTTCGCTTTTCTTTCATTTTCTCACTCATTCTTAGATTT